>NZ_JBHTTQ010000043.1:0-60329 GCF_042794475.1 Streptomyces sp. NPDC056527 | reverse complement strand
GGCCACGCCTGTGAGCGTGGCCGGGGCCTCTTTCGTCGGACGGGGGGAGCGACATCGGGGGGACAAGCCGCTCCCCCCGATGAGAACCGGTCCTGCAAGTCCTGCGTCGCAGTCAGGGGGGAAGCTTGCGGCGCGGACCCCGCAGTGAGGGCCGGTTCCTCGGCCCCGCGGATTCCTGCCAGATCCGCCGGGCTCGACATCCATACTGCTCTGCCGTCACCCTTCCGGGGGGCGGCAAAGGGCCCCGATCTCCGGGCCCTTGGTCCATAAAGGCCCGGTGAAGTGGCTGAAGTGGCTCCGTTAGACTCACGCGTCCACGCAGGGGTGCAGACAGGGGAGGGCGCGGCAGATGGCGCAAGCGAAGAAGGTCGCGCTCTACGCGCTCGTGGTCTTTGTGCTGTACACGATCATCAATTCCCCCGACAGGGCCGCCGATCTCGTCCAGGTAGGGTTCGAGGGCATATCGTCCGCCGCACAGGGCGTCGGCGAGTTCATGACCGAGCTCGTCAACTAGAACCACCGACGAGGAGTCCTGCTGTGATCCGCCATCTGGTCCTGTTCAAGCTCAACGAGGGCATCACGAAGGACGACCCGCGTGCCGTCGCCGCCGCCGAGGCGTTCGACGGACTGGAGAAGGAGATCCCGGAGCTGGGTTTCTGGGAGTGCGGCTGGAACATCTCCGAGCGGCCGATCGCGTACGACTTCGCCATCAACTCGGCGGTCGAGGACACCGATGCGCTCCAGCGCTACCTGGACCACCCGGCCCACCAGGCGGGCGTCGCGCTGTGGCGCGAGATCGCCACGTGGGTGATCGCGGACTACGCGTTCTAGGGTTCGCCCGACTCGATTCCTCAAGGCCCCTCGCCGTCATGGCGGGGGGCCTTCCGGGTGTTCGCCTCCCGTTTGGCCCCAACTTGCCCTCAACACGTGGTTATACGGTGCTTGCACACAGTGGACATGTCTTGTGATGCTATGACCGCTTTTGATGGATGAGTTTGACCGTAGTTGACCAGCAACACCAGCCAAAGGGGTGGCGTGAACGTGCCGGCCAGTACAGCGCCTCAGGTCCCGCCCCAGAACGAGGCCGGCGACCCCGAGCCCACGCGCCCGCTGTCCCCGTCCGCACGGCCCCAGGCCACCCGGCCGCAACCCCACCGCCCCCAGTCCACCCGGCCGCAGTCCACCCGGCCACAGAGCACCAGGGGCGCCGACACCCGCGCGCTCACCCAGGTCCTCTTCGGGCAGCTCAAGGAGCTCGAACCGGGCACTGCCGAGCACGACCGGATCCGCGGGGCCCTGATCGAGGCCAACCTCCCCCTCGTGCGGTACGCGGCGGCCCGCTTCCGCTCCCGCAACGAACCGATGGAGGACGTCGTCCAGGTCGGCACCATCGGCCTGATCAACGCCATCGACCGCTTCGACCCCGACCGCGGCGTGCAGTTCCCGACCTTCGCGATGCCCACCGTCGTCGGCGAGATCAAGCGCTACTTCCGCGACAACGTCCGCACCGTGCACGTCCCGCGCCGCCTCCACGAGCTCTGGGTCCAGGTCAACGGCGCCACCGAGGACCTCACGACGGCCCACGGCCGCTCACCCACCACCGCGGAGATCGCCGAGCGCCTGAAGATCGGCGAGGACGAGGTGCTGGCCTGCATCGAGGCCGGCCGCTCGTACCACGCCACCTCCCTGGAGGCGGCCCAGGAGGGCGACGGCCTGCCCGGACTGCTCGACCGGCTCGGCTACGAGGACCCGGCACTCGCAGGCGTCGAACACCGGGATCTCGTACGGCATCTGCTCGTACAGCTGCCCGAGCGCGAGCAGCGGATCCTGATGCTCCGTTACTACAGCAACCTGACCCAGTCTCAGATCAGCCAGGAGCTCGGCGTCTCGCAGATGCATGTGTCAAGGCTCCTCGCCCGGAGCTTCGCCCGATTGAGATCCGCAAATCGGATCGAGGCGTAGCTGAAACGGGTAGACCGGTTCGGAGCAGTTCCGCGGCGCCCCAAATGCCGTAACCCCCTTGTTTCCTGCGGATATTCGCCTACACCATGTCGACAAGTCACTACAGCGTGTTGCCGACATGTGACATTCTGCTGGAACCGCGTTTGCCGCAGCCTCGCCTCCGGTATTCAGGTGGAGGCTGCGTTCCTCCGATGGTCGTGGCCGCCGCGACCGTCCGCGACCTCAAGGGGGTGGCATGTCCGCAGAACAGGGCAGCTCGAAGGTGCTCACGCTCACGCCCGCGCAGACGCCGGTACCGATGCCGGTCCAGCCGTCGGCGGAAAGTGCCGAGCCCGCCGCGCCGCTTGTCGTCACGCCGGAAGCCATCGACACCCGCACGCTCTCCCGCTCCCTCTTCCTGCGGCTCCGCGCCCTGGACGACGCGGGCGCCGCCGCGGACAGCCCGGAACGGACCTACGTCCGCGACACCCTCATCGAGCTCAACCTGCCGCTCGTGCGGTACGCGGCGGCCCGCTTCCGCTCCCGCAACGAACCGATGGAGGACATCGTCCAGGTCGGCACCATCGGCCTGATCAAGGCGATCGACCGCTTCGACTGCGAACGCGGCGTGGAGTTCCCGACGTTCGCCATGCCGACCGTCGTAGGCGAGATCAAGCGCTTCTTCCGCGACACCTCCTGGTCGGTGCGCGTCCCCCGCCGGCTCCAGGAGCTTCGCCTGGCGCTGACCAAGGCCAGCGACGAGCTGGCGCAGAAGCTGGACCGCTCCCCGACCGTCCCCGAACTCGCCGCCGTCCTCGGGGTGTCGGAGGAGGACGTCGTCGACGGCCTCGCGGTCGGCAACGCGTACACCGCCTCCTCGCTCGACTCCCCCTCCCCGGAGGACGACGGCGGCGAGGGCTCGCTGGCGGACCGGCTCGGGTACGAGGACACGGCGCTGGAGGGCGTCGAGTACCGCGAGTCCCTGAAGCCGCTGCTCGCCAAACTCCCGCCCCGGGAGCGGCAGATCATCATGCTGCGCTTCTTCGCCAACATGACCCAGTCCCAGATCGGCGAGGAGGTCGGCATCTCCCAGATGCACGTCTCCCGGCTTCTGACCCGCACCCTGGCCCAGCTCCGCCAGGGCCTGATCGCCGACTGAAGTTCGCGGTTCAGGTTCACAACTGACATGTCGTCAGCAAGACTGGCGCCATGCGGCTACAGAGGTCACTTCTGACGGTGGTCGCGCTCTGCCTCGGCGGAGCGCTGACCGCGTGCGGCAGCGGAGACGACGGCGAGGGCTACGCGGCGGTCGGCGCGGGCTCCACCCCGAAGGACGCGGTGCGGCCCTCGGGATCGGTGACGCTGATCCCCCTGGACGCCCCGTCGGCCGACGGCACGACCTCCAGCACGTCGTCCCCCTCACCCCGCCCGCCAGGGGCGACCCCTGCCCCCGGCGGTACGGACACGGGGACGGCCCCCGGAACCTCTCGCCCCGGAACCACGCCCGCCCGGCCCGGCACGACCCCGCCGCGCACCGCCACCGCTCCACCCCCGGGCACGACCACACCGCCCGCCCCCTCGCAGCCGCCCACCAGCCCCACCACACCCGCCTCGCCCGCCACGCTCACCCTCTCCGCCCCGGTCCTCACGGAGGCGGACAAGCGATGGTGCGAACGCGTGACGGTCACCTTCCGCAACACGGGCGGTACGGCGGCCACTTCGGGAACGGTCACCTTCGCCACCCACATCATCGGCGCGCTCGGCGTCGACTGGGCGACGATCGAATCGGCCCAGCCCCTCCCCGCCCCCATCGCGGCCGGAGCGGCGCAGACCCGGACGTACACGGTCTGCGTGGACTCCTGGCGCGTCCCGCTCGGCATGCACGTCGACACCCAGAAGGTCACGGCGACCTGGAAGTGACCGCGGAGGGCCGAACCAGGCGTGAGCGGCTCGCCCGTGGGCACTCTGTGACCGTGAAGAACACCAAGGCTCTGTCCATCGGACTGCACCCGCGCTCGCTCGACTACAGCACCCTCCCCGACGGTGTCGACGAAGCGTCGCTCACCGCACGCATCGCGGCCGGGAACGCCGCGCTGCGCGAGGCCGGCTTCGACGTCGTGACCTGTCTGGTCGACCCCTCTCCGGACGGCGCCGAGGCCGCCGTGCGGAAGCTGCTCGAGGACGGGACGTTCGGCGTGGCGATGATCGGTGGTGGTGTGCGCATGATGCCCGAGCACACCCTGCTGTTCGAACGGCTCGTGAACGTCCTCATCGAGGCCGTGCCCGGGATCCGGCTCTGCTTCAACACCTCTCCGGAGACCACCGTCGACGCGTTGCGGCGCTGGATCGAGCCGTAGCGGCACGCCTCGGGTTCAGGCGAGGAACAGGGCGGCGACGGCCGGGGCCGCGTACATCACCGGCCAGACGACGTGTGCGTACGAGCGGGCGCGGATCACGGTGATCAGGGCCCCGGTGAAGTACAGGGCCACGCCGATCCCGGCCGCGAGGCCGATCGCCGGGATCCACAGACCGGCCACGAGGCCCACCGCGCCGGCCGCCTTGGCCAGGCCGAGCCAGGTCCACCAGGAGCGGGGGACTCCGTACTCGGTCAGCGGCTGGATGACCCACGGGGCCTTGATGAAGACCGAGAGCGCCGAGAAGCCGACCATGAACGCGGCGACGGCGGTGACGACGATGTGAGTGGTGGACATCGGAGGCTCCTCAGCTCGGGGCGAGCGTTTCCCGCTCGCACACCCCACTGACGGAGCGCACCGCACATGTGTGACGGCTCCCGAGGAGTTCGCCGGCCGCTTCCTGGGGCCGGTCGAGAGCCGGTCGCCGCCCTCGGAGCGAGGACGGCCTGGCCAGAAGCCCACAGGAGCGTCCGGGCCAGACCCCTCGGAGACTCGAAGGGCAGGAAGGCCGCGAGGCCACGAAGGCCCGGGCTCCGACCTCAGCCCAGCGCCAGCCAGCCCACCGCCGCCAGGACCACGATCGCCGCGATCACGCCGACGATGAGGCCCACCCGGGGGCCGGAGGACTGGGGGGCCGCCGCCTGGCGGCCGCCGCCCTGCGGGGCGCCCTCGTCGACGAAGGCGCGGAACATCTGCGTGCTGCCGGCCGGGTCGTAGTTGCCCTCGGGGCCGGGGCCCTGACCGTACGGAGCTTGGGGGTTGTGTGCCATGAGCCAGGACCCTAGCGAACCCCGGCTGCCGCCCCCAAGCCCCAGCCCGGTCCGAGCACCGGTCCGGCACCGGTCGAGCACGGGACTGGCACCGATCCCCCGCACGGCGGCCCACCTCCGCCCCCGTCCCCTTCCACCCCCTTCTCCCTCACGCCTCCCGCCCCCGCTCCCCCTTTGCCGATTCTTTAGCGCCGTTTGACCGATTTAGTTTGCCTGGAGCAACCATCCATCTCTATGGTTGCCCTAAGCAACAAGATGCATCGGGTCATGGGGTCGCAGTGGACAAGCCGAACCGGTACGAGAACCTCGCCCGACAGGTCAGCGCCATCGGCGCGGTCAAGCGCGGGATGGCCCGCTCACTGCCCGCCGACTGCCCCAGCGGCTCCGCCATCGTCCTCGCCCTGCTCAAGCACGACGGGGACATGAGGATGAGCCGGATCGCGGAGCGGATGGCCGTCGACATGTCGGTCAGCAGCCGCCACGTCTCCCACGCCGTCGACCGCGGCTGGGTCGAGCGGCTGCCCGACCCCGCCGACCGGCGCTCCCGCATCCTGCACCTCACCGCCGAGGGCAGGGAGAAGCTCGACGAGCTCGACCGGCGGCTGACCGCGATGCTCACCCGCAACCTCGCGGACTGGTCCGACGACGACGTCGAACTGCTCACCCACCTGCTCGCCCGCCTACGCGACTCCTTCGGGGACTGCCGGGCCCACCACGCCTAGCCCCGCGCACCGCCTGTCACGAGCACCCACCTGCCTCAAGCACCGCCGCAACCCGCACACGCGTAACAGCAAAGGACGTTCATGGCCACGACAACACCCGCCCCGCCAGCGCAGGCGGGCGGCCACACCTCCGGCGCGGCGCCCATGACGCACCGGCAGATCATGGAGGCGCTCTCCGGGCTGCTGCTCGGCATGTTCGTCGCCATCCTGTCGTCGACGATCGTCTCCAACGCCCTCCCCCAGATCATCACCGACCTCGGCGGCGGCCAGTCCGCCTACACCTGGGTCGTCACGGCCGCGCTTCTGTCGATGACCGCGACCACCCCGCTCTGGGGCAAGCTCGCGGACCTCTTCTCCAAGAAGCTGCTCGTCCAGATCGCGCTGGTCATCTACGTCGCCGGCTCGGTCGTCGCCGGTCTCTCCCAGAACACCGGGATGCTCATCGCCTGCCGTGTCGTCCAGGGCATCGGCGTCGGCGGTCTGACCGCCCTCTCCCAGATCATCCTGGCCGCGATGATCGCCCCGCGTGAGCGAGGCCGGTACAGCGGCTACCTCGGTGCGGTCTTCGCCGTCGCCACCGTCGGCGGTCCGCTGCTCGGCGGCGTCATCACCGACACCGACTGGCTCGGCTGGCGCTGGTGCTTCTACGTCGGCGTGCCGTTCGCGCTGATCGCGCTGCTGGTCCTCCAGAAGACGCTGAAGCTCCCCGTCGTGAAGCGCAAGGTCAAGGTCGACTGGACCGGTGCCTTCGTCATCAGCGCCGCGGTCTCCCTCCTGCTGATCTGGGTGACCTTCGCCGGCGACAAGTACGACTGGATGTCCTGGCAGACGGCCGCCATGGTCGGCGGCTCCGTCTTCCTCGGCGCGCTCTTCGTCTTCGTCGAGTCGAAGGCCGAAGAGCCGATCATCCCGCTGCGCCTCTTCCGCAACCGCACGATCACCCTCGCCTCGCTCGCCTCGCTCTTCGTGGGCGTCGCGATGTTCGCCGGCACGGTCTTCTTCAGCCAGTACTTCCAGCTGGCGCGCAACGAGTCGCCGACGATGTCCGGCGTCCTCACCATCCCGATGATCGCCGGTCTGTTCGTCTCCTCGACCGTCTCCGGCATGATCATCACCAAGACCGGCAAGTGGAAGGCCTGGCTGGTCAGCGGCGGCGCCCTGACGACCGGTGGACTCGGCCTGCTCGGCACGATCCGCTACGACACGGAGTACTGGCACATCGCGCTCTTCATGGGCGTCATGGGTCTGGGCCTCGGCATGATGATGCAGAACCTGGTGCTCTGCACGCAGAACCAGGTGGCCCCGGCCGACCTCGGTTCCGCCTCCTCCGTCGTCACCTTCTTCCGCTCCCTCGGAGGCGCGATCGGCGTCTCGGCGCTCGGCGCGGTGCTGGCCAACCGGGTCACGCACTACGTCCAGGACGGCATGACCGCCCTCGGCCCGAAGGCCGCGGGCATGGCCAACGGCGGTTCGGGCGGTGGCATCCCGGACATGGACAAGCTGCCGGCCCCGATCCGTACCGTCATGGAGGACGCGTACGGACACGGCGTCGCCGATGTCTTCCTCTACTCGGCGCCGTTCGCGCTGCTCGCCTTCCTGGTGACGCTGTTCATCAAGGAGGTCGCGCTGAAGAGCGGTTCGGCCGCCAAGACGGACGCGGCGCCGGCCGCCGCGCCGGAGGGGCCGACGGCCGCCGGGGCGGTCACCGCCACCACGGCCGCGGTGAGCACCGGCCTGACCATCAGCGGCACCGTCCGTACCGCCGAAGGCACCGACCTCCCCGGCGCGACGCTCACGCTGATCTCGCTCGGCGGGCAGCAGCTCGGCCGCTCGGTCGTCGGGAGCGAGGGCCGGTACGCCTTCGACGCCCCGGCCACCGGTTCGTACGTCCTCATCGCCTCCGCCGACGGCTTCCAGCCGCAGGCCTCGACGGTCGTCGTGAACGACGGTCCGCTCGCCCACGACGTGCTCCTGACCGGCACCAGCGGCCTCATCGGCTCGGTGACCGCGGCAGAGAGCGGCGCCCCCGTGGACGGGGCCATGGTCGTGATCACGGACGTACGGGGCGAGGTGCTGGCCACCGGCAAGTCCGGTGCGGACGGCGGCTTCGCCTTCGGCGAGCTGGTGCCGGGCGCGGTCACGGTCGCGGTCACCGCCGCCGGCCACCGCCCGCAGGCGCTGCCCGTCGAGATCGGCGGCCAGGGCGCGACCCGGCTCGACGTGGCCCTCGCGGCCGGGGCGGTCGTCCACGGGACGGTCCGCGCGGGCCTCGACCACCGGCCGCTGGCCGACGCGCGGGTGACCCTGGTCGACGCCGCCGGGAACGTGAAGGCCTCGGCGACGACGGACGCGGACGGCGCGTACGCCTTCGCGGACCTGGACGCCGGTGAGTACACGCTCATCGCGACCGGCTACCCGCCGGTGGCGGGACGGCTGACCGTGACCGGTGCCGGGGTCGACGGCCACGACATCGAACTCGCCCACCCGGGCGAGTGACCGACTCCCGGTCGCGCTTCGAGCGGAGACGCGACCGGGTCCGGGGCGGCGGGCAGGGGACGGCCTGCCGCCCCGTTGTTCTTCCGAGTGAGGGTTGAGGGTACGGATGGGACTGCACGCACAGGTACGGACCCGCGACGGGTGGCCGGTCCAGCACGCGGTGGTGACCGTGACGGACGGTTCGGGCGGACAGGTCCTGCGGGCGGCGGCCGACGGGGACGGAGTCGTACAGGCGGAGGGGGCGCTGGCCCCGGGGCCGTACACGGTGGTGGTGACCGCGCTCGGCTACGCGCCGGACGCGCGCACGTCGCTGGTGGGCGGGACCGGGCGGGCGGATGTCGGGACGGTCGTCCTGGCCCGCACGGGCGGTACGGAGCTCCCGCCGCCGGGAGTGTGGACCCTGGACGCGGCGCACTCCTCGGTGGGGGCGGTGGCCCAGCACCTGGGGATCTCCAGCGTGCACGGCCGGTTCACCGAGTTCACCGGCCGGATCGAGATCGCGCCGGAGGTCCTGGCCTCGCGGGTGGAGGCGGTCATCGCGGCCGGGTCCGTCGACACGGGCAACGAGCTGAGGGACAAGCACCTGCGGTCCGAGGACTTCCTGGACATGGACCGCTTCCCGGAGATCACGTACCGCAGCTCGGCGCTGCGCCAGGCGGGTCCGGACCGCTGGACCGTCGACGGCGAGCTGACCCTGCGGGGCGTCACGCGGCACGTCCCGCTGGATCTCACCTACCTGGGGACGAGCGCGGATCCGTGGGGCGGGGTGCGGGCGGCGTTCCGCGCGGAGGCGGAGCTGCGGCGCGAGGACTTCGCGATGAACTACAACCAGGTGGTGTCGGCGGGCATCGCGGCGATCGGCGCGACGCTGCGGGTGACCTTGGACATCCAGGCGGTACGGGAGGGCTGAGGGCGGTACGGGAGGGCTGAGGGCGGTACGGGAGGCCGAGGGGCGCCACGGGCCGCTGAAGCGAGCACCCTCCCGGAACGCCCCTCCCGAACACCCGCTCCGCCGAACGCTCGCCCCGAAGGGCTAGGAGCCTTCGCCCTCGCGCGCCGCCATGACCTCGATGCCCGCGATCAGGATGTCGAGGGCGTAGGCGAAGTCCCGCTCCCACATGTCGCTGACGCTGCCGTGCGTGGCGCGTTCGGCGAAGAGCTCCTCCATCTTCGCCATCGGCTCGGCGAACTGCGGCTCGTCGCGGAACGCGGCGACGGACTCCGTGTAGAACTCGTCCTGCGTCATGCCCGCCTCGGCCGAGCGCCGGGCGAACAGGGCCTCGATCGTGCCGTATCCGTACACGAACTGGAACACCGCCGCGAGCGTGCCCGGCTGACCGTGGACCGGGAGCCCGGTGGCCCGGACGGCGTCCTGGATCGCGGTCCCGACGACGAGCGCCCGCGGCCCGATGTTGAGGTACATGCCCACGCAGGCCGAGACCCAGGGGTGGCGGACCAGCATCCGGCGGTACCCGAGCGCGAGGGCCCGGAGCCGGTCGCGCCAGTCCTCGGTCGCGGAGACGGCCTCCAGGTCGACGTCCCCGTACACGGCGTCGAGGGCGTACTCGATGATGTCGTCCTTGGTGTCCACGTACCAGTAGAGCGACATCGCCGTGACGCCCAGTTCGGTCGCCAGCTTGCGCATCGAGAGCCCGGCCAGGCCCTCCTCGTCGAGCATCCTGATCGAGGTCGCCACGATCCGGTCGCGGTCGAGGCCGGCCGGGCCGCCTCCGGCGCGCTGGGTCGGCCGTTCGAGCCATACGGAGGAACGCGCCGGGTTCTTGGCCCGGTCTGCGGCCTTGACCATCGCGTTCCTCCGTGAGCTCACTCTGTCAGCGGTCCGTCACCATGCTATGCAGCCGCTTCCCTCTTCTCGGACCGTTCCGCCCGGCGCAGCAGCGCCGCCGCGAGCAGGCCGCCCGCGAAGACGGCGATGGCGCCGACCAGCTGGCTGGTCTGGAGGCCGGTGGCGAACGCGTCGGAGATCTGCGCCCGTTCGGCGTCGCTTCCGGCCGCCGCGAGGGCCGCGGGCAGCGAGGCCGCGGTGACGGCGACGAGCGCGGCGAAGCGGGCGTTGAGAACGGCGCCGAGGACGGCGACGCCCAGGCCGTTGCCGAACTCGGCGAGGGTGCCGTTGATGCCGGCGCCCACGCCCGCCTTCTCCGGCGGGATCGCGCTCATGATGGCGTTGGCCATGGCAGGGGAGGAGACGGCGATGCCGCCGCCCATCAGGACCAGGCCGAGGAGCATCCCCCAGTAGCTGCCGTCCGTACCGCCGCCGAGGACGGCGATCGAGGTGAGACCGCCCGCGACCAGGGTCATGCCGAGGACGACGGCCGACGGGGTGCCGATCTTCATCACCAGCTTGGGGCCCATGCCGGTCAGGTTGAGGCCCACGATCGTCAGCGCGAGGGGCGCCATCCGGAGACCGGCCTCCAGCGGCTCGTAGCCGAGCACGAACTGCAGGTGCTGGGTGAGCAGGAACAGCGAGCCGCCCATGCCGAAGACGACGAGCAGCGAACCGCCGATGGCGCCGATGAACTTCTGGTTCCGGAAGAAGTGCATGTCGAGCATCGGGTACGGGGTCCGCAGCTCCCAGAGCGCGAAGGCTCCGAGGACGAGGACACCGATGGCGGCCGGGACCAGCACCTCGGCGGAGGTCCAGCCGTGCTCGGGGCCCGTGATGATCGCGTACACGACGGCGGTCATACCGATCGTGGAGAGCAGCGCGCCGAGCAGGTCGGGGCGCTCGCCCTGCGGGTTCTTCGACTCCGGTACGAGCTTGAGGACGGCGACCAGGCCCACGGCCGCGACCGGGATGTTGACGAGGAAGATCATTCCCCACCAGAAGTGGTTCAGGATCACGCCGCCGATCAGCGGGCCGGCGGCGAAGCCGAGCGAGCTGACCGTGGACCAGAGCGCGATCGCCTTGACCCGCTCGGAGTCGTCGAAGATCTGCATGACGACGGCGAGGGTGGTGGTCATCAGCAGCGCGCCGCCGACGCCCATGCCGGCCCGGGCGGCGATCAGCTGCGCGGTGGAGTCCGCGAGTCCGGCGGCCAGCGAGCCGAGACCGAAGAGCGCGAGACCGACGGCGAGGAGCTTCTTGCGGCCGTAGCGGTCGGCGGCGTTGCCCGCCGTGAGCAGGAGGCCGGACTGGACGAGCGAGTACGCGTTGATCATCCACTGGATGTCGGTGGTCGTCGCGTGGAGTTCGGAGGTCAGCGAGGGGATCGCGACGCTCAGGACGGTGTTGTCGAGCAGCACGGTGAGCTGGGCGAGGCAGATGACGCCGAGGATCAGCCAGCGCTGCGGATGCCCGCCGGGGGTGGCCTTCCCGGCGGTGGGTTCGTTCGCGGCGGTCGTCGCCGTCATGGGACAGCACTCCTTGTACGGTGTACGGGACTAGGTCTCGTACACCGTACAAGGGTCTCTCTTACGCTGTATAGCGATTACTTCTTCCGGGTCAGGTCGTAGAACGTGGAGCCGTCGACGGTGACCTGCTGGAAGGTGGCCGTGACCCACGTCGAGATCTCGGAGTTGCCACCCATTCCGCCACCACCACCCCCACCGGTGCCGCCGCCGACGAAGTAGTGGATCTTCCCCTGGGCCACGTACTGCTTGAACTGGGCGAGGGTCGGCGACGGGTCGCTGCCGTTGAAGCCGCCGATCGCCATCACCGGCTTCCCCGTGGCGAGCTGGTAGCTGGCCGCGTTCTGCGCGCCGATCGCCGCCGCGACCCAGGTGTAGTCGTCGGCGCCGTCGAGGAGGGTGGCCTTGGCCTTGGAACCGACGGTCGCGCCGTTGAGCAGACCGCCCATGCCGCCGGGGCCGCCGCGCTCCATGCCCGCGCCGCCGTCGCCCCGGGCATTGCCCTGGCCGCCGCCCCGGGCATTGCCCTGGCCGCCGCCCTGGGGAGGCGCCCCGCCGGGCATCTGACCGCCCTGACCGCCGGGCATCTGACCGCCGGGGGCCTGACCACCGGGCATCTGACCGCCCTGACCGCCGCCCGCCTGGCCCGCGCCGGCCTGGCCACCGCCCCCGTCGAACATCCCGTACATCGCGCGCGGCCCGCCGCGGCCCCCGCCGGGGCCGCCCATCGCGCCGCCCGCCGGGCCCGCCGTCACGATCGACCCCTGGTGGCCGGTGCTCAGCGTGGAAAGGGTGTACGCGACCGGGCCCGCGAGACTCGCCGCCAGACCGAGCCCGGCGAGACCGAGCCCGATCCGCCGGTCGAGGCGTCCGGCGAGCAGCAGCCCGAGCGCGGCGGCCGAGCCCGCGATCAGGACCGCCCAGCGCAGCCACGGCATCCAGTCGGGCGTCCGGCCGAGCAGGACGTACCCCCACACCGCCGTCCCCGCGACCGTCACGGCCAGGGTCGCCGACGCGGGGAGCCTGGTGCGCTCCTCCCACAGGACGCTCGCGCCCATGCCGACGAGCGCGGCGATGTACGGGGCCAGGGCCACCGTGTAGTACTCGTGGAAGATGCCGGCCATGAAGCTGAACACGCCCAGGGTCATCACCAGCGAACCGCCCCAGACCAGGAACGCGGACCGCGCCGTGTCCGTCCGCGGCGCACGCCAGGTGATGACGAGCCCGGCGACGAGCAGGATCAGCGCGGCGGGCAGCAGCCAGGAGATCTGACCGCCGACGGCGTCGTTGAACATCCGTCCGATGCCCGTCTCGCCCCAGCCGCCGCCCTGACCGCCACCACCGCCGCGGCCTCCGCCGCCGACGCTGCCGGTCTCGTTGCCGTTGATCCGACCCAGGCCGTTGTAGCCGAAGGTGAGCTCCAGGAAGCTGTTGTTCTGCGAGCCGCCGATGTACGGACGGGAGGACGCAGGCCACAGCTCGACCAGGGCCACCCACCAGCCGGCGGAGACGATCATCGCGAGCCCGGCGAGGGCCAGTCGGCCGATCCTGCGGCCGAAGCCGCCCGGGGCGCACACCGCGTACACGAGCGCGAGCGGCGGAAGGATCAGGAACGCCTGGAGCGTCTTGGCGAGGAAGGCGAGGCCGAAGGCGACCCCCGCCCACACCAGCCACTTCGTGCCGCTCTTCGCGTCCTCCAGAGCCCGCAGGACGCAGTACACGGCGACCGTCATCAGCAGGGCCAGCAGCGCGTCCGGGTTGTTGAAGCGGAACATCAGCGCCGCGACCGGGGTGAGCGCGAGCACCGCGCCCGCGAGCAGCCCCGCTCCCGCGCCGAACCGACGCCGAACCGCCGCGTAGAGGACGGCGACGGTCGCCACCCCCATCAGCACCTCGGGCAGCAGGATCTGCCAGGACCCGAGTCCGAAGAGGCGCACGGACAGCGCCATCGGCCAGAGCGCGGCCGGCGGCTTGTCGACGGTGATGGCGTTCGCCGCGTCGAGCGAGCCGAAGAAGAAGGCCTTCCAGCTCTCGCTGCCGGCCTGGACCGCGGCGGAGTAGAAGGAGTTGGCGTAGCCGGAGGCGCTCAGGTTCCAGAGGTAGAGCAGGGTGGTCGCGAGGAGGAGGACGAGGAACGCGGGGCGCACCCACGGGGCGTCCTCGGCCCGCCCGCGCCAGAGCCGGCCGATGCGGCCCGGCCGGATGGACGGCGCGGCATGGGCCGCGCGGACGGCGGGCGCCGAAGGCTCCAGCGGCCCGGAAGGCGTGTCGTACGTGGTCATCGGGTGTTCCTTGAGGGCGAGGTGTCCGGGAAGACCCAGAGGCGGAAGAGGAGGAAGCGCACGACCGTCGCGGCGAGGTTGGCCACGATCAGCACGGCGAGTTCGGTGGAGTGGGCGGGGTCGCCGGTGGCCGCGCCGAGCGCGGCGAGCGAACCGCTGGTCAGCGCGAGGCCGATGCCGAAGACGACGAGCCCCTGCGCCTGGTGGCGGACGGCCCGGTCCCTGCCCCGTACGCCGAAGGTGAGACGGCGGTTGGCGGCGGTGTTGGCGACGGCCGACACCAACAGCGCTCCCGCGTTCGCGAGTTGAGGGCCGACACCGAGCCGGAAGAGCGAGTACAGCGCCAGGTAGAAGAGCGTCGACAGCACTCCCACGACACAGAAGCCGACCAGCTGTCGGGCCAACCCGCGAGGAACGCCCGCGAGTTCACGGTCCCTGGGGTCGTCGCCGAAGGGCCGGGCGAGCCGGTCGAGCGGCAGCGAGCCGGTGGCGAGCGCCCGGCCCACCCGCCAGACGCCCTTCAGGTCGTCGGTGGCCGTCCGCACGATGTGGACCGTGGAGTCGGGGTCGTCGACCCAGTCGACGGGCACCTCGTGGATGCGCAGTCCGGCGCGCTCGGCGAGGACGAGCATCTCGGTGTCGAAGAACCAGCCCGTGTCCTCGACCATCGGCAGCAGGCGGGCGGCGACATCACCGCGTATCGCCTTGAAGCCGCACTGCGCGTCGGAGAACCGGGCGGCGAGCGAACCGCGCAGGATCAGGTTGTAGGCCCGCGAGATGAACTCCCGCTTCGGCCCCCGCACGACCCGCGAGGAGCGGGCGAGCCGCGAGCCGATCGCCAGATCGGAGTGGCCGGAGATGAGCGGCGCCACGAGCGGCAGCAGGGCGTTCAGATCGGTGGAGAGATCGACGTCCATGTAGGCGAGGACGGGCGCGTCCGAGTGCGACCAGACGGTACGCAGCGCCCGCCCCCGCCCCTTCTGCTCCAGCCGTACCGAACGCACCTCGGGCAGCATCGCCGCAAGAGTGGCGGCGACCTCGGGGGTCCGGTCGGTGGAGGCGTTGTCGGCGACCGTGATGCGGAAGCCGTACGGGAAGGTGCGGGAGAGGTGGTCGTGGAGCCGCAGGACGCACGGCTCCAGGTCCTTCTCCTCGTTGTAGACGGGAATCACCACATCGAGGACGGGCCGCCCGGCCATGCCCACGGGCAGATGCTCCCGGGCGGGGAGGGTGCCCGCGATCGTTTGGGTTCGCATGGCACAGACCCTCGCCGGGGCCGCTGTCACGGCTGTGTGATGAGCCTGTGCCCTGGCTGTGAGTCGTGCGGGGCGGGCCGCTCCAGGGGGAGCGCCACGGCGAAGACGGTCTCCCCCGGCCGGCTCCGTACGGTCACCTCCCCGCCGTGGGCGACCGTCACCGCCCGCACGATGGCGAGCCCGAGCCCGGTGCTGCTGCCGCCGGCCTGACGGGTACGGGAGGCGTCGCCACGCGCGAACCGCTCGAAGACGACGGGGAGGAGCTCGGGCGGGATGCCGGGCCCGTCGTCCTCGATCTCGACGAGGGCCCGGCCACCCTCCGTCCGCACCCGCGCGATGACGATCGTGCCGGGCGGGGTGTGGGTACGGGCGTTGGCGAGCAGATTGACGAGGACCTGGTGGAGACGGGCGCCGTCCGCCCGTACCGACACGGCGGACCGGGGCAGTTCGAGCCGCCAGTGGTGCTCGGGTCCCGCCGCGCGGGCGTCGGAGAGGGCGTCCACGACGAGCGGCGCGAGATCGGTGCTCTCGTAGGAGAGCGGGCGTCCGGCGTCCAGTCGGGCGAGCAGCAGCAGGTCCTCGACGAGCCCCGTCATCCGGGTCGCCTCGGACTCGATGCGCCCGAGCGCGTGCCGGGTGTCGGGGCCGCACTCCTCCCGGCCGCGCCGCGTCAGCTCCGCGTATCCCCGAATGGAGGCGAGCGGCGTACGCAGCTCGTGGCTGGCGTCGGCCACGAACTGCCGTACCCGCGTCTCGCTCTGCTGACGGGAGTGGAGCGCGGAGTGGACATGGTCGAGCATCCGGTTGATGGCGGCGCCGACCTGCCCGACCTCGGTGCGCGGATCCGCCTCCGTGACACGGTGGTGGAGGGCCGGCTCGCCGCTGTGCAGCGGCAGTTCGGAGACCTGGGTGGCGGTGGCGGCGACCCGCCGCAGCGGCCGCAGCGCGATCCCGACCAGCGCGCCGCCGGCCAGCGAGGCGGCGACGAGACCGGCGCCGGTCACGCTCACCTCGACGAGGATCAGGGTGGAGAGGGTGTCCTGGACGTCGGAGAGCGGGATGTCGACGAGATAGTCCCCACGGCTCCCTGAGGCGTACTCGACCCGGTAGTCGTCCATCCCCGGCAGCTCGACGGTGTGGGGCGAGCCGTCGCGCGGAACGGCGGAGAGGGCGGCGCGCTGGGCGGCGTCCAGGGCCTGGGCGCGGTACTTCGGGCCGTACCTCCCCTGCTCCTCTTCCTCCTCGGAGACGGCGGCGTCCCTCAGCTCGCCGTCCACGACGGACGCGCCGACCGTGCCGAGCGGGGCACCGGGTCCAGTGAGGAATCCGAGCACCTCGGAGGTGCCGTCCGGGGTGCCGTCGGGGAGGGGGCCCGGCATGTTCTGCGGCGGCCCGGCGGCCCGGTTGGCGACGCCCTGCAGCTGCCCGTCGGCCTGGTCGTACAGATAGGACCGGAACGCTATCGTCGTCACCGTCCCGATCACCGTGGCGACGATCGCGATCAGGGTGACGGCGGAGACGACGAGCCGCGTGCGGAGCGACCAGGAGCGGGGGCCTCGCATCGTTCGTCCTACTCCCCGGGCTTGATGAGATAGCCCGCCCCGCGCCGCGTGTGGATCATGGGGGCACGCCCCGCGTCGATCTTCCGCCGCAGGTAGGAGATGTACAGCTCGACGACATTGGCCTGGCCGCCGAAGTCGTAGGACCACACCCGGTCCAGGATCTGCGCCTTGCTGAGCACCCGGCGCGGATTGCGCATGAGGTAGCGCAGCAGCTCGAACTCGGTGGCCGTGAGATGGATCGACTCGCCGCCGCGGGTGACCTCATGGCTGTCCTCGTCCAGCGTCAGGTCCCCGACGGCGAGCAGCGACTCGCTGCGGGCCTGCGCCGCGCCGGAACGCCGGATCAGCCCGCGCAGCCGCGCCACGACCTCCTCCAGGCTGAACGGCTTGGTGACGTAGTCGTCGCCGCCCGCCGTGAGACCGGCGATCCGGTCCTCGACGGCGTCCTTGGCGGTCAGGAACAGCACCGGCACGTCCGGCTGCTCGCGCCGCAGCCGGCCGAGGACGGAGAGCCCGTCCATGTCGGGCAGCATCACGTCGAGGATCACCGCGTCGGGCCGGAACTCCCGCGCCGCGCGCAGGGCCCCGGCCCCGTCGCCCGCGCTGTGCACCTGCCAGCCCTCGTACCGCAGGGCCATGGAGAGGAGCTCGGCGAGCGACGCCTCGTCGTCCACGACGAGAACGCGGACGGCCGAGCCGTCGGGCCGGGTCATGTCGGTACGCCCGCGGGGCTTGGTGGCAGTCATACGGCCACGCTGTCCGGACGTACTGAGATCTCCCTTTCCCTCAGCTGTGAATTCCCTGAGAAAGCCGGGGGAAGAGCGCCGCGCCGTTGCCGTACAGGACCCGGCGCATCCAGTCGTCCCCGAGCCCGAGCCGTTCGAGGGCCTGCAGCTGGTGGGCGTACGGATAGGGGATGTTCGGGAAGTCGGAACCGAGGAGGATCTTGTCCTGCAGGGAGCGCAGACGGGGGAGTTCGGCGGCGGGGAAGGGCGCGAGGCGCTCGCTGAAGTCGGTGAAGGCCATGGTGGTGTCGAGGTGGACGCCTTCGTACCGCTCGGCCAGATCGAGGAAGTCGGCGTACTCGGGCATCCCCATGTGCGCGACGATCAGCCGCAGCCCGGGGTGGCGGGCCAGCAGCCGTCCGACGGGTCCGGGTCCGGTGAACTTCCCGGGAGCCGGTCCGGAGCCGCAGTGGATGACGACGGGGGTGCGCGTGTCCGAGAGCGTCGCCCAACTCTCGTCGAGGAGCGGATCGTTGGGATCGAACCCGCCGACCTGGAGGTGGACCTTGAAGACGCAGGCGCCGTCGTCGATCGCCGTGCCGACGTACGCGGTCGCGTCCGGCTCGGGGTAGAGGGTCGCGGTGTGGAGGCAGTCGGGCGTACGGGCGGCGAAGTCGGCGGCCCAGCCGTTGAGCCAGGGGGCCATGCCGGCCTTGTGCGGATAGAGCATCGAGGTGAAGGCGAGGACCCCGAACTCACGGAGGAGGGCGACCCGGCGGTCCTCCTCCTCGCGGTAGGTGATGGGCCACTCCATGCCGGTCAGGGGGCCGACGGAGTCGAAGTACGCCCAGACCTTGTCGAGGACGTTGCGGGGCATGAAGTGGGTGTGGACGTCGATCAGGCCGGGCAGGCCGAGCCGCCGGACGATGGCGTGGGTCTCGGCGGCGTGGGTCTCGGCGGCGCTCACGGCCGGGACTCCGGCCGGATTCGGTGTCCATGGATCATGCGGATCACCCTCCACCGAACGGACCGATCATGTCCATACGGAAGCCGGGAGGATCCCCGCCGTCACGTCGGGAACAGCCCGTCCTGGACGTCGGTGTTCGCCTTCCGCACGGGGACGCTGACGCGGTGGCCGGGTTCGACGGCGACGAGCCCCCAGCCGCGGACGATACGGGTGTCGAGGGCGAGCACCCGGCCCTCGGAGTCGAGAAGGTGCAGGTCGGGCCCGGCGGCGGCGAGGAGACGGCCGGCGACGACACCGTCGTCGCAGAGCTCGGCGACGGTCCCGGCGAGTCCGGGGAGCCCGTCCAGCCCGAACGCCTCGGCGTGGTCGCACACCTCGCAGGGAAGCGTCTCCAGGGTGTCGCCCCAGGCGGGCAGGGCGACGGCCCGCCGATACAGCTCCTCGATCTCGTGGCGGCGCGCGTCCGGGGCGGGCAGCTCGTGCCGCACGGCGCGCTTCCGCTCGTACGGGATCCGGTCGGGCACCTTCAGGGCGTGCCGCAGCAGCTCCTCGGTCCGCCGGGCGGCCATGAGCGGGCCTCGCCCGAGCCAGCTGAACGCGACGGCCCCCTGCTCCAGGAGCCGGGCGTCACCGCGCTCCTCGCCGGTGATCCCGACCTTGGTCATCCCGGGCCCGAACCAGGCGAGGTACACGCGGTACGTCCGCGGATCGTCGGCGATGGTGTCGGCGGCGACCGAGTGGACCCGGTCGAGCCGCGCGCACTCGGGGCACTGTCCGCCGGTGGCACGCGCCGGCACGGTCGCTCCGAGCGGGCAGGGATTCCCGCGGGCCCCGGGGCACAGCCGCTGCCCGACGGCCCGGAAGGCGACCTGCTGCCCGTACGTGAGCGCGGACACCCGCCCGCCCTGCCAACGCAGCCCGGGCACACCCTCGCTCCACCGCATCCCCGTACACCGCCACGTCACGGGACCAGTCTCCTCCGAGGGTCTGACAGCGAGGACGACAGAGGCCCCCGGAACACTCCGGGGGCCTCCGCACAGCTGCCTGGCGCCGGACTACCGCGCGACGAACTGCGTCAGGATCGCCTGCACTTCGTAGATGTCCACGCCCTTGGTGAAGGTCTTCTGGACGGGGACCGAGTTGCCGGAGATCCATATCTTCAGCTCGGCGTCGAGGTCGAACGTGCCGGCCGTCTCCACGGCGAAGTGCGTGATGCTCTTGTACGGGATCGAGTGGTACTCGACCTTCTTGCCGGTGATGCCCTGCTTGTCGACGAGCACGAGCCGCCGGTCGGTGAAGAAGATGGTGTCGCGGATCAGCAGATACGCGGCGTGGATCTGCTCCCCCTGCCCGAGCAGCCGCGCGTACTCCTGCTGCGCCTGCGCCGGATCGATCTTGTGCGCGTTTCCGAACAGTGCCATGCCCAACCCCCACGATCAGAAGAAAGAACGATCTTCCGACCTTATCCCGACGAACCGGCGGCGCAGGAGCCTGTCAGGAACGAGCCCCGCCCCACGAGTTCACGGCCACTGCCGTCACAGGCCGTCCCGGATTCCCCCACCACCGCCACGCCCACACCTCACCGACCGCACGACCCCCACACCCGAGAAGCGGCCGACGCCTTCGGCTGCGTCGGGAATGCCGGCCCGTCGCGCCGACCTCCCTGGAGCGCGGACGATCCCGCCTCTAGGCTTCGAGCGCTTCGCGGACCGCCCTGAGCCGGACTCTGGCCTCTGCGATCCAGTCGTCGTCCAAGGCGAGCGGCACCTGGACACGGATGCCGGTGCCGGGTGCGTCACGGACCTCGACGACGAGCGGGTCCTCGGCCACGAACCGCAGGTACGCCGTACGGCCCTCTCTGGGCCAGTCCCCGCTGAACACTTCATCGTCGTCTTCCTCGGAGGCGTCGTCCTCGGAGGCCTCGTCCATGACTTCTTCGAGGGCATCCAGGAGAAGGCCCCACTCCTCGATGTCCTCGTCGAAGATCCCCGTCCGCACCGAGGCGTTCACGAAGTCGCTTCGGATCCGGATCTCCGCATCGAAGTAGCGGCCTGACACTCCGGTGAACGACGGGCCGGTCGACAGCAGGCGAACCGCGACGCTCTGCGTCCCGCTGTCCAGGCCGATCAGCTCCAGCAGTTCTCCACCCTCGGCCACGGCTGCCCCTCCAGCTCATCCGGTTGCTCTACTTCGCTGCCGTACGACACAACGCAAGAGGCCCCGGACTTTCGTCCGGGGCCTCTCAGGCTGTGCACTCGGCAGGATTCGAACCTGCAACCTTCTGATCCGTAGTCAGATGCTCTATCCGTTAAGCTACGAGTGCTTGTGCTTCTCGGCTTTTTTCTTGCCGGTCGGCGTTGCGTGGACAACATTACATGACCTGCGCCGTAGCGCGAAATCCATTAGCCAGACCCCCTCTGACCTGCGGAAACGCCATTCAGGGGCGTCATCCCGGAGCCACTCCCTCCGCCGGGTGGGTGACCCGCGTGGGTCCGAAGAGGGGCCGGAACGGCCGAAGCCCCGGCCGTGTGGGCCGGGGCTTCGGTGTGGGGCGGAGGCGGAGGGATTTGAACCCTCGATGGGCTTTAAGGCCCAAACCGCATTAGCAGTGCGGCGCCATAGACCGGACTAGGCGACGCCTCCATGCACCTCACGCGGGCGCGAGTGGTGCGTGCAGATGATGACACAGGCGAGCCGGGTGTCACCAATCGCTTCTCACCGTACTAGCCCTCCGGGGCCGAGGGCAAAGCCCCTCGGCCCATCCCGGTTGCGCAACGAACGGCAGTACGGAGCGTTAGAGGAGACGGGCCCGAGCCCATGGCCCCCACCCGCCTCCCTGGAGTTCGCATGCTGCGCCGCCTCGCACTCGCCGCCCTCGCCACCACCGCCGCGGGCGCCACCGGGCTCGGGCCCGTGCCGCCCTTGCCGCTGCTGTCGTCGCACGACGTGCTCACCGTGACGGTCAGCAAGAGCGGGCACCCGAAGGCGGACGGCACGTTCCGGCTCGACTGCGACGGCGAGGCCGGCGGCGACCACCCCGCGGCCTCCCACGCCTGCGCGCGGCTCGACAAGCTCGCGAAGGAGGGGCACGACCCCTTCAAGCCGGTCGACAAGGACGCGCTCTGCGGGCAGCAGTACGGCGGGTCCGTCGTCGCCCGCGTCACCGGCGACTGGCGGGGACGCTCCGTCGACGCCCGCTTCTCCCGTGCCAACGGGTGCGAGATCGACCGGTGGGAGAAGCTGGAGCCCGTACTGCCCCGCGTGCGGGGATGAGGTGAGGATGACGTTCGGATGTTGCCGGGGGCAAGAGACCTCTCCCCGCGACCACCGAGGCTGCCTTTAGACTCCTCGCAGTGACAGGCTGCGGCCCGAGGGGCAAGATGGGGCCGGCCAGCCGGGCAAGGTGCAGTGGGTCAGGGAGGAAGCGTCGTCGTGAGCAGCAGGCCATCCCGAGGCGCTGCTCGCCTCGCAGCCATACTTGACGCCCTCCCCGACGGCCTCGTGCTCGTCAACTGCAACGGCACGGTCGTCAACGCCAACACCATCGCCCTCGGCATGTTCGAGACCCCCGGCACCGCGCTCGTCGGGCGCGGGCTGCTCGATCTGCTGCCCGGGTTCGACTCGCGGCTGATCCCCGGCTCCATGCGGCGCCCCGAGGGAACCGACGAGAGCGGCCGTACGAAGCCGACCCGGATGATCGCCCGCCGGACGGACGGCAGCGAGTTCGCCGTCGAGGTCACCAGCGCCAATCTGGAGGACGGGCGCGAGGCGTACGACTCCTACAGCGCCTACACCGGCGACGAGCTGCTCATGCTCGTCGTCCGCGACCTCACCGGCACCCTCGACACCGAGGCCGAACTCGCCCGCTCCCAGCGCCAGACCGAGATGATCCTGCGCGCCGCCGCCGAGGGCGTCGTCGGTACGGACACCGACGGGCGCGTCGTCCTGGTCAACCCCGCCGCCGCGCAGATCCTCGGCTTCCGCGCCAGCGATCTCGGCGGCAAGGAGCTGCACCCGCTGATCCTGCACTCGCGGGCGGACGGCGAGCCGTTCGCGTACGAGGAGTCGCCGCTCGCCGACACGCTCAAGTCGGGGCGCAAGCACCGCGTGCGCGGGCAGGTGCTGTGGGCGAAGAACGGTTCGCAGGTGCCGGTCGACCTGACGACCGCTCCGGTACGGGACGGGGACCAGCTCGTCGGCGCGGTGATGACGTTCACCGACCGCCGGCCGTACGAGCAGCTCGCCAAGGAGCAGGAGTCCGAGCGCGCCGGCCTCACCGAGAAGCATGCCTCCGAACTCGCCGAGCTCAAGAAGAGCCACGAGGAGCGGGCGAAGGCGGACAAGGAGCGGTACGAGGCCCTGGCGGGCCGGCACGAGCAGCTGACTGCCGTCCTCGGCGAGTCGCTGCGCGGGCCGCTGGAGGAGCTGCGGACGGAGCTCTCCACGCTCGCCGCCGACGACGCGGGCCAGCTGTGGCCCGAGGCCAACCAGCTCCTGCACCACCTGGCCGCCGGGTACGCCCGGATGACGACCCTCGTGGACAACGTCCTCGGCTATCAGCGGCTGGACGCCGGGGAGGAGACCCTCGGCACGTCCGTCGTCCTGCTCGACGGGGTCGTGACCGCGGGCGTCGACGGGGCCGTGGAGCTCATCGGGCCGGGCCGGGCACAGTTCGCCGTCCACGCGCCGCCGATCGAGGCGGAGGTGGACGCGGGACGGCTCGCGACCGCGCTCGCGCATCTCGTCGCGGACGTGGCCGGCGTCGACTCCACCGGCAAGGCCCGGGTCGTCCCGGGCGCGGGATACGCCGACTCGACGATCGTGGTGGCGGCGGCGCAGCGCGGCGATGTCGTACGGATCGAGGTGCGCGGGCCGTACGCCGGCGGCGACCCGGTCCACCAGCCGATCGTGCGCGGGATCGTGGCCGCGCACGGCGGTGTGGTGCAGACGCACGAGGTGCCGGGGACGAGCGGCGGCGCGTACGTCCTGGAGGTGCCGCTCGGCGCCGGCAAGGGCACGGTCACGGCGCCGCCCGCCCCGACGGCCGTGGAGACGCCGCCGGAGACGGAGACGGATTCGAAGGCCGAGGCCCAGGTCGCTCCGGCCGGTGGGCAGCTCGCGCTGCCCGCACAGGCCTCGGACACCCAGGGTGGCGGACGGCGGCGCGCCCGGCGGGCGTCCACCGATGCCTTCCTGGAGAGCCCGGTGGCCCCGGAGGCCGGCGCCGTCGAGCCGACCGGACGCCGCCGCGGACGTACGGAGGAGGCCCCGGCCGCCCCCGCCGAGCTGATCCCCGCCCAGAGCGCGGGCGGCGCCCCTGCCGTCGAGCCGACCGGGCGCCGTCGCGGCCGGCCCGCCGAGGGCGCCGTCGTGACCGCCGCCGAGGGCGCGCAGGGACGTGCCGCGCTCGGGGACGCCGTGCCCCCGCAGGGTGTTCCCGTACCCGCCCAGGGCGTTCCCGCCGAAGCCCCCGCCCTCGCCCGGGCCGCCCTGCCCGCCGTCGCGAGCGCCGATCAGGCGGCCGAGGAGCGGCCCACCGGCCGGCGGGCGCGTCGCGCGCTCGCCGCGCAGGAGCGGACCGCCGCCGCCGAGTCCGGGCCGCGTACGCCGTTCGCGCTGCCCCCGGCCGACGCGGACCGCGCCCCGGAGCCCGCGGCCGAGCCCGTACCGCAGGCCGCGGCCGAACCGCAGGCCATGTCCCTCCCGCAGCCGATGCCGCCGATGCAGGTGAGTGACGAGGGGCAGCACGAAGCCGCTCTGTCCGTGCCGGACGCCGACCACACGCCTCCGCAGTCCCACCCGCAGCCGCTGCCCGAGCCGACCGGTCGGCGTCGTGGGCCGGCGGTCGCCGAGGAGACGCGTACCGGCACCGGATCCGTACCGCTGCCTCCCGAGGTGCCCGCGCCCGCCGCTCAGGCCGCTCTTGCCGCTCCCGCGGTTCCTGCGGCTCCTGCGGCTCCGAAGGACGTGACGCACAGCGGGCGGGCGTTCAGCGTGCGGACGCTCGGGCAGGGCGTGCCCTTCGCCCAGCAGATCGCCGCGCAGCCCGGTGCACAGCAGGGCGGTGCGTCGCAGGGTGGTGGGTCGCAGGCTGGTGCGTCGCAGGGTGGTGCGTCGCAGAACGGTCAGAGCAATGGCTCCGGGCGGCGGCGCAAGCTCGCCACCCCGCCCGAGGGCGACCGTCCGGTCCCGGCGGCCGTGCCCGTACCGGCCGCCCCGGCGGCTCCGGCGGAGCCCGCCGCCAAGTCGCACCCGCAGCAGCAGCTCGCCTCGCTCGCCCAGGCGGCTCCCGAAGGCCGTTCCTACGCCATAGGGGCGCCCGCCGAGGGTGCCGCCGAGGGTCCCGAGCCGCTCGACGGGCCCGGCGGTGCGGTCGAGGTCGCCAACAAGCCGCTGCCGCAGCCCGTCGACGACGAGCTGCCCCCGGAGCCGCTGGACAACCCGCGCCGGCTGCTCGTCTGGCCCGCTCCGGACGTCTCCACGCAGCAGGCGCTGAGCGACCGCGGCTACCGCCCGGTGATCGTCCACTCCCGTGAGGAGGTCGACGCCCAGATCGCCGCCTTCCCGGCCGCGCTCTTCGTCGACCCGCTGACGGGGCCCATCACCCGCACCGCGCTCCAGTCCCTGCGCCAGGCGGCCGTCGCCGCCGAGGTGCCGGTGCTGCTCGCGGCCGGGCTCGGGCAGGCGACGCGCGAGGCGGCGTACGGCGCCGATCCCGCCGTACTCCTCAAGGCGCTCGCGCCCCGCGACAGCGAGCAGCACCCGTCGCGCGTGTTGCTCATCGAGGAGGACGACCACATCGCGCAGGCGCTCGCGGCGACCCTGGAGCGGCGCGGGATGCAGGTGGCGCGGGCGGCGGCGGACAGCGACGCCGTCACGCTGGCCACGCAGATCCGGCCGAACCTGGTCGTGATGGACCTGATGCAGGTACGCCGCCGCCGGGCCGGGATCATCGACTGGCTGCGGGCCAACGGGCAGCTGAACCGCACGCCGCTCGTCGTCTACACCTCGGAGGACCTCGACGAGGCCGAGCTGCCGACGCTGTCGTCCGGCGAGACGGTCCTCTTCCTGGCGGAGCGTTCGAACAGCAACGAGGTTCAGGCCCGGATCGTGGACCTGCTCGCGAAGATAGGCACCAACTGAGAAGGAGGGGGAGCGGTGTTCACCGCTCCCCCTCCTCTCATGGGGCCTTCCGTGGTCCCTTTCGTGGGGCCTGCCGCAGGACCTACAGCTGGGTCACGTCCAGCTCGCCCTCCGCGTACTGCCTGCGGATGACCTTCTTGTCGAACTTGCCGACGCTCGTCTTCGGCACCGCGGGCACGATCGCCCAGCGCTCCGGGAGCTGCCACTTGGCGATCCCGCCCTCGTCGGCGAGGAAGGCCTTCAGCGTCTCGTAGTCCGCCGTCGCGCCGTCCTTGAGGACAACGGTCGCGAGCGGGCGCTCGCCCCACTTCTCGTCCGGCACGGCGACGACCGCGGCCTCGGCGACCTCGGGGTGCGCCATGATCGCGTTCTCGAGCTCGACGCTCGAGATCCACTCGCCGCCGGACTTGATGACGTCCTTGGCGCGGTCGGTGAGCGTGAGGAAGCCGTCCGGGCTGATGACGCCGACGTCGCCGGTCTTGAGCCAGCCGTCCTCGCTGAACTTGTCGGCGGGGCGGATCGGCTCGCCGTCGACACCGCCGAAGTACGAGCCCGCGATCCAGGTTCCGCGCACCTCCAGCTCACCCGCCGACTCGCCGTCCCAGGGCAGGTGTTCGCCGCCGGGGCCGACCAGGCGGGCCTCGACGCCGGCCGGGAAGCGGCCCTGCGTGATGCGGTACGGCCACTCCTCCTCGGCGGTCAGCCCGGCAGGCGGGTGGGCCATGGTGCCGAGCGGGGAGGTCTCCGTCATGCCCCAGGCGTGGCAGAGGCGGACGCCGAGCCGGTCGTACGCCTCCATGAGGGAGGGCGGACAGGCCGCGCCACCGATGGTGACCTGCTTCATGGAGGAGAGGTCGCGCGGGTTGGCGGTGACCTCGGCGAGCAGGCCCTGCCAGATGGTGGGGACGGCGGCGGCGTGGCTCGGCTTCTCGCGCTCGATCATCTCGGCGAGCGGGGCGGGCTGCAGGAAGCGGTCCGGCATGAGCATGTTGATGCCGGTCATGAAGGTGGCGTGCGGCAGACCCCAGGCGTTGACGTGGAACTGCGGGACGACGACGAGGGTCGTGTCCTTGCCCGTCAGGCCCATCGACTCGGCCATGTTGACCTGCATGGAGTGCAGGTAGATGGAGCGGTGGGAGTAGACGACGCCCTTCGGGTCGCCGGTGGTGCCGGAGGTGTAGCACATGGCGGCGGCCGAACGCTCGTCCAGCTCGGGCCAGTCGAAGGTGGTGGGGCGGCCCGCGATCAGCTCCTCGTAGTCGTGCACGCGCGGCGTCACGCCGTCCAGGGCGGAGCGGTCGCCGGGGCCCGCGACCACGATGTGCTCGATGGTCGGGAGGTGGGGGAGGAGCGGCACGAGGAGGGGGAGCAGCGAGCCGTTGACGAGGACGACCCGGTCGGCGGCGTGGTTGACGATGAACACCAGCTGCTCGGGGGGAAGCCGCAGGTTGAGGGTGTGCAGGACCGCGCCCATGGACGGGATCGCGAAGTACGCCTCGACATGCTCGGCGTTGTTCCACATCAGGGTGGCGACGCGCTGGTCGCCGGTCACGCCGAGCTCGTCACGCAGGGCGTTCGCCAGCTGGCTCGCGCGGGCTCCCGCCTCCGCGAAGGTGCGGCGCTGCGGCTCGGGCTCACCCGTCCAGGTGGTGATCAGTGACTTCCCGTGGATCGTCATCCCGTGCTTCAGGATGCGGGTCACGGTCAGCTGTACGTCCTGCATGGTGCTCAGCACGGCGTCCTCCCGGTGGGCGCTACGTGGCAGTAAGGGTGTGGAGATTCTGCGCACGTACCGCTCGGTATGTCACTACCCGGGAGTAGGGAAATTGCCAGTGATTACTGGCGGATGTCGTGTCCATCGCGCGCGGTCACCGCACGGGGACCGCGCGCGGTCACCGTACGGGGGTCAGTTCCGGGTCCTCGCGGAGCTTGCCGAGGGCGCGGGAGACGGCGCTCTTGACCGTGCCGATCGAGACGCCGAGCACCTCCGCCGTCTGTGCCTCGCTGAGGTCCTCGTAGTACCGCAGGACGACCATCGCCCGCTGGCGGTCGGGGAGCTTCATGACCGCGCGCCACATGGCGTCGTGCAGCACCTGCTGCTCGGCCGGGTCCGGCTCGGGCAGCCCTGCGGGCTCCGGCAGCTCCTCACAGGCGAACTCGTCGACCTTGCGCTTGCGCCACTGGGACGTCCGGGTGTTCAGCAGGGCCCGGCGGACGTAGCCGTCCAGGGCACGGTGGTCCTCGATCCGCTCCCAGGCGACGAACGTCTTGGTGAGGGCGGTCTGCAGCAGGTCCTCGGCGTCGCAGGGGTTGGCGGTGAGGGAGCGCGCCGTGCGCAGCAGGACGGGCCCGCGGGCCCGGACGTACGAGGAGAACGACGGGTAGCCGGCGGTCGTCACGGCGGCCCCGAGGGCGGCCGTGGAGGCGCCGACGCAGACGGGGCCAGAGGGTGGCGGAGTCATGACTCCACGCTAGGAGCGGCGACTCCCCAGGGGATCGGCCCCAGGTCCCGACCCGCACTCCGCCTCAGGTTGTAGGGGTGGGGACGGCTGGACCTCCTGAAGGTGGAGAGCCGGCCACGAACACCTCAGGGTCGGACGGGGCCGGGGGCGTTGCGGGGGCGGGGCGGGGGCGGGCGCGGGTGACCGTGCGGGCGGGCGCGGCGCGGCGCCGGGTGGGTGACCGTGCGGGCGGGCGCGGCGTCGGGCGGGCGCGGCGCATGGGCGGGTGGCCGCTTGCTTGGGTGTCTGCGGGCGCGCCCGGGATCAGGCGTCGGCGCCCAGGATCAGGCCCGAGGTGGGGACCCCCGTGCCCGCCGTGACCAGCGTCCTGGACGCGCCGGGTATCTGGTTCACGGACGTGCCCCGCACCTGGCGCACGGCCTCCGCGATGCCGTTCATCCCGTGCAGATACGCCTCCCCCAGCTGACCTCCGTGCGTGTTCAGCGGCAGCGCGTCCGCCGCCACGAAGTCGGCCGCCTCCCCCCGGCCACAGAAGCCGAACTCCTCCAGCTGCATGAGGACGAACGGGGTGAAGTGGTCGTAGAGGATGGCCACATCGATGTCGGCGGGCGTGAGCCCCGCCGTCCGCCACAGCTGCCCCGCCACGACCCCCATCTCCGGGAGGCCGGTCAGCTCGTCGCGGTAGAAGCTGGTCATCGCCTCCTGCCGGCGGCCGGCTCCCTGGGCGGCGGCGACGATCACCGCCGCCGGTCGACGCAGGTCGCGGGCGCGCTCGGCGGAGGTGACGACGATCGCCTGGCCGCCGTCGGTCTCCTGGCAGCAGTCGAGGAGCCGGAGCGGCTCGACGATCCAGCGCGAGGCGGCGTGGTCGGCGAGTGTGATCGGTTTGCCGTAGAAGTACGCGGCGGGGTTACGGGCCGCATGCCGGCGGTCGGTGACGGCGACGTGCCCGAAGGCGTCCGGGGTGAGACCGTACGCATGGAGGTAGCGCTGGGCGATCATGGCGACCCACGAGGCCGGCGTGAGCAGCCCGAAGGGAAGCTGCCAGCCGAGCGCGGCGCCTTCGGCGGAGGGCTCGCGCTGCTGGACCCCGGAGCCGAAGCGTCGCCCCGAGCGTTCGTTGAACGCCCGGTAGCAGACGACCACGTCGGCGACCCCGGCGGCGACGGCGAGGGCGGCCTGCTGGACGGTGGCGCAGGCGGCCCCGCCTCCGTAGTGGATGCGGGAGAAGAAGGACAGCTCGCCGATCCCGGCCGCCTGGGCGACGGTGATCTCGGGGCTGGTGTCCATGGTGAAGGTGACCATGCCGTCGACGTCGGCGGGGGTGAGCCCGGCGTCGTCGAGGGCCGCCCGGACGGCCTCGACGGCGAGCGTGAGCTCGCTGCGGCCGGAGTCCTTGGAGAACTCGGTCGCCCCGATGCCGACGATGGCGGCGCGGCCCCCGAGACGGTCGCGGCTGCGGATGCTCATACGCCCGCTCCGTTCGGCCGCGGTTCGGACCCTGCCCCGAACGGCGGCGGAGACGGTGGCAGGTCGAGCGTCACCATGCCCGTGACGTGGTGACCGAGACCGTTCGCGCCGATCACCCGCACCTGGGCCGTGACCCCGTCGACCTCCGTCACCGTCCCCGTCAACGTCATCGTGTCCCCCGGGTAGTTGGGCGCCCCGAGCCGTATCGCCACCTTCCGGAGCACGGCGCCGGGGCCGAATTGGTCGGTGATGTACCGCCCCACCAGGCCGTTGGTCGTCAGGATGTTCATGAAGATGTCCGGGGAGCCCTTCTCCCTCGCCAGCTCCGCGTCGTGGTGCACGTCCTGGTAGTCCCGCGAGGCGACCGCCCCGGCGACGATCAGCGTGCGGGTGATCGGGATGGTCAACGGCGGCAGCGCGTCCCCGGCCTTCACGACAGGTCTCCGTTCGCGATCAGGTCGCCCAGTTCGGCGAGGAGTTCGGTGCCGCAGCCCAGATACGCGTCGAGCTGCCTGCCCCACAGGAAGTGCCGGTGGACGGGGTGGTCGAGATCGGCACCCATGCCGCCGTGCAGATGCTGTCCCGCGTGGACGACCCGCTTGCCCGCCTCGGACGCCCACCAGGCGGCGGTCAGCGCGTGTTCGGCCGCGGGCAGGCCCTGGTCGTACCGCCAGGCCGCCTCGTAGGAGGTGACCCGGATCGCCTCGGTGTCCATATAGGCGTCGGCTGCGCGGAGTTGGACGGCCTGACGGGTGGCGAGCGGGCGCCCGAACTGCTCCCGTACCGAGGTGTACGCGACGGCCCGGGCCAGCGACCCGGCGCAGACTCCGGCCTGGAGTCCGGCGAACGCGATCCGCGCGGCCGTCAGCACGTCCGCGCGGGCCCCGGCTCCGCCGAGCAGCTCACCGCGGGCGCCGTCGAGGACGAGCCGCCCGGCGGCCCAGGGCGCGGTGAGCTCGACGGGCGCCACGGCGGCCTCGGCCGTCGGGACGAGCCGAAGGGCGCCGTCCTCGTCCGCCACGAGGACGTGCGTGGCGTCCCTGAGCCAGGGCACCCATTCCACGGCCCCGGTGAGCGAGCCGTCCCCCGCCGCCCGGACGTGCCCGGCGGGCGGGAACGCGCCGGTCACCACCGTCGTACCGTCCCGGAGCCCCGGCAGCAGCCGCTCGCGCTGCTCGTCCGTGCCGTGCCGGACGACGGCGAGGAGGCCGTACACACAGCTCGCCGTGAACGGCACCTGGGCCGTCGTCCGCCCCTGCTCCTCGGCGATCAGCACCAGGCCGAGAAGCCCGGTCTCCTCGACCGCGCCCGGCAGTCCGGCCGCGCACAGGGCCTTCCACAGCCCGGCGTCCGTGTCCGTGCCGGCCGCCGCGAGCCGCTCGTGCGTGGCGAGATCGCCGAGGATCCGCGCCGCCAGCTCCTGGGCGGCGGTCTGCTCCTCCGTGGGCGTGAAGTCCATCTCAGCCCTCACCCCCGTCCTGCACCCGGAACACCGGCAGCTCCAGCTCGTCGTCCACGCGGAGGAACTCCAGCCGGACCGGCATCCCGATCCGGACCTTGTCGTACGGCACCCCGACCACGTTGCTGACGATCCGGACGCCTTCGGCCAGTTCGATCAGCCCGACCGCGTACGGAGGATCGAAGGCCGGGAACGGCGGGTGGTGCATCACCACGTACGAGAAGACGGTCCCCGAGCCACTCGCCTCGACGGCGTCCCACTCCCGCGAGCCGCAGGTGCTGCAGCCCGGCAGCCAGGGGAAGCGGAGCGTCGCGCAGTCCCCGCACCGCTGGACGAGCAGACGGTGGGCGGCGACGCCCTCCCAGAATCCGGCGTTGTCCCTGTTGACCACCGGACGGGGCCGCTTGGCCGCACGCTCGCCGCTTGCCTTCGGACCGGGTGCCGCCGGCGCGTACTTGAGGATGCGGAAGCGGTGGGTGCCCGCGAGCTCGCCGTCCGCCCGGACGTCCATCCGGGTCGTGACGAAGTACCCCGTCCCCAGCTTGGTGGTCTTGCGCTCCGACACCGACTCGATCACCGCGTCGAAGGTGATCGCGTCGCCGGGCCGCAGCGGCCGCAGATACTCCTGCTCGCAGTCGGTGGCGACCACGGAGGTATACCCGGCGCCGTCGAGGAGCGCCAGCAGCTCGTCGTACGCCTCGGAGCGACCGGTGTGCCCGGAGAGTCCGCCCATCGTCCACGCCTGGAGCATGGTCGGCGGGGCGATCGCCTCCGGTCCCGCGTACGCCGGGTCGGTGTCACCCATGGCCTCGCACCAGTGCCTGATCATGGGCTCGTTGACCAGGTCCTTGCCGACGCCCGCGGTGGCGGCCACCCGTCCCTCGTACGCCTTCAGCCCATCGTGGATGTCTTTCACCCCGTCGCGGATGCCCTTCACCGCCGCCCCCCTTCCCTCTTCGTACCGCTCATGCCGAGCCGCATCGTCGCGACGATCTCGCGCTGCACCTCGCTCACCCCTCCCCCGAAGGTGTTGATCTGCGCGGCGCGGTTCATCCGCTCGAGCTCACCGCCGTCGACCTCCCCCGGCGACCCCGCCCGCACCGTCCCCGCCCCGCCCGCGATCTCCTGACATATTCGGTACACCTCCACCGCCGATTCGGTTCCCGCGAACTTCACTCCGCTCGCGTCCCCGGGGGCCAGCCGGCCCGCCCCCACGTCCCCCACCAAACGCCAGTTGAGCAGGCGTGTCGCCGCCAGCCGGGCATGTGCCTCGCCCGCCCGGATCCGAATCCACGGCTCGTCAACGCGGCGCCGGCCCGTCACCGGATCGGGTGTGGCGGCCCGGCGGAGCACCGCCTGGTAGAAGTCCTCGGCCTGCATCCCGATCGCGGCGAGCGCGACCCGCTCGTGGTTGAGCTGGTTGGTGATCAGCCCCCAGCCGCCGTTCTCCTCCCCGACCAGGTTCGTGGCCGGGACGCGGATCCCGTCGTAGTACGTCGCCGTCGTCGTCAGCCCGCCGACGGTCTCGATCGGCGTCCAGGAGAACCCCGGGGCGTCCGTCGGGACGAGGATGATGGAGATGCCACGGTGCTTGGGGGCCTCGGGGTCGGTGCGGCAGGCGAGCCAGATCCAGTCGGCGTTCTGGGCGTTCGAGGTGAAGATCTTCTGCCCGTCGATCCGCCAGGACTCCCCGTCCCGCACCGCCTTCGTACGGAGCGAGGCCAGGTCGGTACCGGCCTCCGGCTCGCTGTACCCGATGGCGAAGACGGTCTCGCCGCGCAGGATCCGGGGCAGGAAGTACGCCTTCTGCTCCGCTGTGCCGTACCGCATCAGGGTCGGGCCGACGGTGTTGAGCGTGACCATGGAGACGGGCGCGCCGGCCCGGTACGCCTCGTCGAAGAAGACGAACTGCTCGTCGGGGCCGCGCCCCTGCCCTCCGTACTCCTCCGGCCAGCCGAGCCCGAGACGGCCGTCGCCGCCGATCCGACGGAGGAGCCGGCGCTGGCCCGCGGTGTCGGTGGGGGAGGGCGGGCCGTCGGGCATCACGTCACGGAAGTACGCGCGGAGTTCGGCGCGCAGCCGTAGCTGCCGCTCGGTCGGGGCGAGGTGCACGACGACGGCCTCCCGGAGGAACGACTATGGTTTCTGACTGTCCGTCAGATCACGTAGTCGTGTCAAGGTCACGGGAAGGCGGGCGCCTCGCACAGGGCCGCCACGCACGGACGGCCCGCGCCCGCCTCGACGGTGCGTACGGGCGGACAGCGCCGCCGCAACGGCGTGTACGGACGGAGCGCGCCGCCGCGTCGGCGCGTACGGGACGGACCGCGCCCGCCGGAAACGGCACACACGGACGGCCCGCGCCCGCCGCAACGGCGGCACACGCGGGAGCGGCCTGCGCGAAGCACCGAAGTGCCGCCGCGCAGGCCGCCGTTCACCCCTCAGTCATGCCCCCCGTCGGGCCGGACCCCAGTTGCCGTGGTGCCGGCTAGTACCACCAGGGATGGAAGTTGACGACCGCGTTCGACTGGCCGATGGAGGTGAACCCGGAGCCGTTCACACTCGCGGTGTTGTTCTGATTGGAGGCACCGGAGCCGGTGGCCACCTGCTGCGTGGTGGTCGAGTTGCCGAAGTTGTCGCCACCCACGCCGCTGCCGATGATGGTGGCGACGCTCGTGTTCGATCCGTCGTCCGCGAAGCCGCCGTTGTCGGCGTGCGCCACGCCGCCGAAGAGCGCGGCGGCGAGGGGCAGGGCGGCAGCAGCGGCGAGAACGCGGGCGGTACGGATGCTTGCCATGTGATTCCTCCAGAAACGGAACTGCGGCTGAAATCATGAAGTGCAGAAGCACTCAAATACGGCTTGCTCCAAGGCAGTTGGCCGACCGCCTCAGTCGTTGTGCTCGACGTCGCGACTCCAGAGTTGCCCACGCAATCCCCGGCGAACCACCCTTCAGCGGCTGATTCCCCCTCAAGCGTGAGGACAAGTCGATAAACCCCCTTCCCGCGCTCAAAAGCGCAGCTCACGGACGTTATGGCGAGGTCACGCCACCGGGAACCGCGCCACGGAAGGGAGGAAGCGTTCCGGCAGATTTTCAGCCAATCCTCCCCTCTTCCTTTCTTCGAACGCTTGTACGAAACTGAGTGCATGGCCACCTCCGACCGGCGCTCCGCCACCCTGGCCCTGGCCCACGCCCTGTCTGCGGCAGAGCGCGGGCTCCCCGTCATCCCCCTGTCCGCCACGAAGCTCCCAGCCCTGCGCTCACCGCACCGGGACGACCCGCACCCGGTCCCCTGCCACGGGGAATGCGGCCGACCGGGGCATGGAGTGCACGACGCGACCACCGACCTCGCCGCCGTACGCGCGTTGTTCGCCGCGGCGCCCTGGGCGACCGGCTACGGCATCGCCTGCGGCCGCCAGCCGCACCACCTCATCGGCGTCGACCTCGATGTGACCCACTCGGACGCCCCCGCGGACGCCACGGCCGAACTGCGGCACCTGGCGCTCCAGCACCTGTTCACCCTTCCGCCCACGGTCACGGTGCTCACCCCGAGCGGCGGCCGCCACCTGTGGCTGACCGGCCCGCCGGACGTCGTGGTCCCCAACTCGGCGAGCCGCCTCGCGCCCGGCATCGACATCCGCGGCGCCGGCGGCTACCTCGTGGGACCGGGCTCGGTCACGGCCAAGGGCGCGTACCGGCTCGCTCCGGACAGCGCGAACCTCGACCCGGCCCCCTGCCCACGCGCCCTCCTGAGCCTGATCGCGCCGCCCACACCACCCCCACGCCCCCACCACGACCCCACCGGCCCCCGCCACGGCCGGGGCCTGGTCCACTTCGTCCTGACGGCCCACGAGGGCCAGCGCAACACGCGCCTGTTCTGGGCGGCCTGCCGGGCGTACGAGAACGGCCTCGGCGACGCGCTCACGGACGAACTCACCACGGCGGCGATCCGCACGGGCCTGACCGAACGCGAGGCCCGAGCCACGATCATGTCGGCGGCCCGCCTGACGGCCCACTGACCAGGCCCGACGAAACGACCACCGCCCCAAGCCCGACCGACGCAGGGCCGACCGAACCGGCCACGGGCCCAGGCCGACCGCCCCAGCCAACGACCCAAGGCCGACCGCCCCAAGCCCGACCGAACCGGCCACCGCCTCAAGCCCGACGGCAGGCCGCGGACACGGAACCGGCCGCTCCCTCGCGGGGCGGCCGTGATCCCCTCCGGCCCTTCGGATGGCGCATCGGGCGGCCCGCCGAGATGTCCCCCTCGATATCTGGCAGCAGACTTGGTTCGACCCACTGTTTCTGCCGACCGGAGTCACCATGACGGACCTCAAGCTGGAGCAGAAGCGCTCACTGTCGCGCCTCGAAGCGGCCGACCAGCTCACCGCGCTCGCGGACGCGCTGCGCAAGGGCGGGGAGGCCGAACTGGAACTCGGCTTCGGGAGCCTGAGCCTGCGGATCCCCGACGATCTCCGGAGCGAGGTGGAGATCGAGGTCGAGGACGGAGAGATCGAGCTGGAGATCGAGTTCAAGTGGTCGACCGGCCAGTCCCGGAAAGCCCCTTCGCAAGCGGCGCCCGCCGAGGCCGAGGCGACCCCGACACCCAGGAGCGCACCCGCCAAGAAGGCGGCCACCCGAAAGCCGAGGAGCACGCCGGCGCGGAGCACCGGCACCGCCAAGACCACCAAGCGCGCGGCCAAGAAGACGGCCTGACCGCTCCACGGCACACAGCCCCGGAAACCAACCGCCCGGACAAGCCGACGGCCCCCGACCATCGATCCTGGTCAGGGGCCGTTCACATGCGGTGGGTGTGGGATTTGAACCCACGGTGACTCGCGCCACGACGGTTTTCAAGACCGTTCCCTTAGGCCGCTCGGGCAACCCACCCCGCGCCGGATCCCGTTCAGGACGGCGCGGGGGACAGCCTAGCCGGTCAGTTGTCGCCCGTGCGTTCGCCGAGGGTGACCGTGGTCTTCGCCGTCTTGCCGTCGCGCTCGTACGTGATCTCGACCGAGTCGCCCGGCTGGTGCGTCCAGATCTCGCTGATCAGCGTCGGGCCGCTGTCGATCTGGCGGTCGCCGAAGCCGGTGATCACGTCGCCCGCCTTCAGGCCTGCCTTCGCCGCCGGGCCGTCCGCGGTGACCGACGGGGTGCCGCCCGCGCCCTCGTCCGCGATCGTGGCGCCCGCTCCCTTGTCGGTCATGTTCACCGTCGCACCGATCACCGGGTACACCGGCTTGCCCGTCTTGATCAGCTGCTCGGCCACGTTCTTGGCCTGGTTGACCGGGATCGCGAAGCCCAGGCCGATCGAGCCCGCCTGGGTCTGGCCGAAGCCGTTGCCGGTCGACTGGATCGCCGAGTTGATGCCGATCACCGCACCGCTCGCGTTCAGCAGCGGGCCGCCGGAGTTGCCCGGGTTGATCGAGGCGTCGGTCTGCAGGGCGCTCATGTACGAGTTGCTGCCGCCGGAGCCGTCACCCGAGGCCACCGGGCGGTTCTTGGCGCTGATGATGCCCGTCGTGACCGTGTTGGACAGGCCGAACGGCGCGCCGATCGCGATCGTCGAGTCGCCGACCGCCACCTTCTCGGAGTCGCCGAGCGGCAGCGGGGCCAGCCCCTCCGGCGCCTTCTTCAGCTTCAGGACGGCCACGTCGTAGCCCTCGGCCCGGCCCACGACCTCCGCGTCGTACGTCTTGCCGTTGGAGAAGGTCGCCGAGAGCGTGCCGCCCTCCGCCGCCGACGCCACCACGTGGTTGTTGGTGACGATGTGGCCTTCCTTGTCGTAGACGAAGCCGGTGCCCGTACCGCCCTCGCCCTCGCTGTCGCCGGGGGCGCTGCCACCGGACTTCGCCTGGATGGTCACGACGCTCGGCAGCGCCTTGCCCGCCACCGCCGCGACCGTGCCCGGATCGCGCTTGAAGGCCGCCTGGGAGTCGCCCGCGGAGACCGTCGTCGAGCTGACTTCGTCGTCACCGCGCTCAGCCGCCCAGTAACCGATCCCGCCACCCACACCGCCGGCCACCAGCGCGGCCACGAGGACCGCCGCCACGAGTCCACCGGTCTTCTTCCGCGGGGCCGCCGGGGCGGGAGCGACGGGCTCACCCCAGGACGGCACGGTCGGCGGGGCCGGCGGCCAGCCACCCGCGCTCCCCGCTGCGCCGGCACCGGCACCGACGGCCGCACCCACAGGAGCCTCCGCGGGAGGGGTCACCGGCAGCGGTGCCGTGGCGGGCTCGGGCGCCGCCTGCGGCCCGGATGCGTCCACGGCAGGAGGTGCGGACGGAGCCGCGGGAGGCGTCGGAGGGGCGGGAGGGACGGACGGGGCATTCGGGTCCGCCGGAACCGCGCTGCCCTCGTTCTCGGTGCTCACAGCTCTCTCCTCGTTCACTGCACAGGTGGATGCCATCACTAGGGTGCTGCGCACAGCTTTTCCCACAGGACGTCAGGCCACTGTAAGGCGGAGCTGTGCGTCCGCACCCCATTCTTTATTTACGGACAGAACGGACACGATCCGATACGGCCGCCCCGCCAATGGCACCATGACGCGGTGACCCACGCACGGCAGCACATCAACCGCGTCCCCGTTCAGGTGGTCGCCCACCGCGGAGCCTCCGAGGACGCCCCGGAACACACTCTGGCCGCCTATGTGAAGGCCATCGAGGACGGCGCCGACGCGCTCGAGTGCGATGTCCGGCTCACCGCCGACGGCCACCTGGTCTGCGTCCACGACCGACGTGTCGACCGCACCTCCAACGGCCGCGGCGCCGTCTCCGCGCTGGAGCTCGCCGACCTCGCCGCGCTCGACTTCGGCACCTGGCGGGGGCGCGAGGACGCGGGCGAGAGCCCGGACTGGAAGGACCCCGAGCTCACCTCCGTACTCACCCTGGAACGCCTCCTCGAGCTGGTCTCCGACGCCGGGCGGCGGATAGAACTCGCCATCGAGACCAAGCACCCCACCCGCTGGGCGGGCCAGGTGGAGGAGCGGCTGCTGACCCTCCTCAAGCGGTTCGGCCTCGCGGAGCCGGCGGCTCCGGAGGAGTCCGCGGTACGCGTCATGAGCTTCTCCCCGCGCTCCCTCGGCCGGATCGCGGCGGCCGCGCCGACCCTCCCCACCGTCTCGCTGTCGCAGTTCGTCACCCCCCGGCTGCGCGACGGACGGCTGCCGGCGGGCTCGCGGATCGCCGGACCGTCGATCCGGATCGTCCGTCACCACCCCACCGTGATCCTTCGGCTCCAGAAGGCCGGGCACCAGGTCCATGTATGGACTGTCGACGATCCGGAGGATGTGGAGCTGTGCGAGCGGCTCGGCGTCGACGCGATCATCACCAACCGCCCGAAGCAGGTGCTGTCCCAGTTGGGCCGCGTTTGACCCGTTCTCCCCACCCGTATCGGGGCTTACGGGGAGTGCACCGGCGCGTTCGGCCCGTACTCGATCGTCACGAGTGCGTCACCGGAGGCTCATTGGCCGGTTTCCGGTCCAGGCCATTGGGGCATTCACACCGTGGCGTGGGGCAAAGGAGGTCTCGGGGGTGGCGTTGGTGGTGGCACAGAAGGTGCCCACGTCGTCGAGCATGGCCGTACCCCATGGCCCTGCGGGCGTGGGTGAGGCGCGACACCGTATGCGGGAGCAGTTGAGTCGCAGCGGGATGTCCGAATCGGTCGTCGACGATGCGGTACTGATCCTTTCCGAGCTGCTCAGCAATGCCTGCCGGCACGGCAGGCCGCTGGGGCGGGCCGAAGTGGGTGACGGGGACGTCCGGGCCGCGTGGCGCATCGACGCGTCGGGTGGTTTGACGGTCGAGGTGACGGACGGCGGTGGTCCCACACGGCCTGTTCCTTCGACGCCCTCGGTCACCGCGCGCGGCGGCCGTGGGCTGAACATCATCGGTGCGCTCGCTCAGGACTGGGGCGTACGGGACAGCGCGACCGGTGAGGTCACGGTCTGGGTGATCGTCACCGAGGGCCATCGGCGCGAGGACTTCGCGGCGAGGGTCGGCGGCGGTTCGGGCTTCGACTTCCTGGACGCGTACGACGACCTGGACTGACGACGATGCGCTACGCGGGAAGACCGGCCCGGACCAGCACCCGGGCGGTCGGCCGCCGAGCGAACCGCCGAACAGGCCGCACGTCCGACCCGGGCGGTGGACAGTCGAGCAGGCCGCACGTCCGACCCGGGCGGTCGCGCGTCCGGTCGGAGATCGGCCCCGGCGACCGGCTCGGCGGCGGGTCGTCCGAACGGCCCGGCGACAGACGGGACACCGACCGCCCCGACCTGAGCCTCGCATCGCTTCCGTACGGCTAGGCTCGCCCGACACAGAGCTGTGCACCGAGCACGGCCCTGCACCACCGCACTGCCGCTATCGGGAGAAGCCACACCATGGCCAAGAAGCGCCCCCAGACGAAGGCCGCCAAGGCACAGGTCACGAACGGGGAGATCCCGGTCGTCGGTGCGCGCGAGCCGTGCCCGTGCGGTTCGGGCCGCCGCTACAAGGCGTGTCACGGCCGGGCCGCCGCGCACGCCGTGACCGAGCTCGTCCAGCGCCCCTTCGAGGGGCTGCCCGGCGAGTGCGACTGGGTCGCGCTGCGCGAGCTGGTGCCCGCCGCCACCGTCCCGCTCACCCTCAAGGACGGGCTGCCCGAGGGTGTGCCGTCCGTGACGCTCGCGACCGTACTGCCGATGGCGTGGCCGGCGCTGCGCCGCGACGACGGCTCCGTACTGCTCGCGCTGCAGAACGACTCGTCCTCCGGTGACCTCGCCCGCGATCTCGCCGACACCCTCCAGCGCGCGCTGGAAGCGGAGCCCGGCACCCCGGTCGCGCCCCGCCGCGTGCCCACCGAGGGCCCCCGTCTGCAAGACCTCCTCGACCCGAACAGCGATTTTGCGCCGGTCGTGCACGAGGGCTTCGAATTCTGGATTCCGGAGTCCGCCGACAACTCCAACCCCGAGGTCACCGCCTCCCTGGAGCGCGCGAACGCCGCCGCGATCCCCACCGTCAAGCTGACCGGCGTGGACTCGGCGTACTGGTGCGAGACCCCGGAGAAGAACCACCTGCGCTGGGTCATGCCGCACCCCGAGGAGAAGCTCCTCGACGCGCTCGCCCGCCTGCACGCCGCCGGCACCTCCGCCCTCGTCGACGACACCCGCCTCGTCGGCTCCTTCCGGGCGCACGGCCTCATGGTCCCCGTCTGGGACCTGCCCACCTCGATGGGGGCCGAGGACTGCGAGAAGCCCGCCGCCGAGTTCGCCGAGCGGCTCGCCGCGGCGCTGGCCTCGGACGCCCCGCTGACGCCGGAGGAGCGCCGGGCGCGCGGCGGCCTCACCAACCGTCAGGTCACTCTCAGCTGACACGCGAGGTGGCTGCCGTCACTGACAGACCGATCAGTCGGTGACTTCCGCCACAACTCCGCCGCACGACCTGATAAATCCCTGTCCGAATAACCGAGATCGAATTTGCGAACCGCAGATCTCTTGTTACGGTTCTAGAAGCCCGGTCGCTGGTGCATCCCCCGTCGCCAGCGATCGGGCCTTCTCATGCCCGGACGGATCCCGTCCCGCGCTCAACTACCGCCCGTGCCGGCCGCGTTGCTCCCGGACCGCAGCAGCAGCGGCGTACTGTCGCCCTCTCCCGCGCCCGCGAATTCCGCCACGGCCGAATATGCCGAAGCCGCGCCCCGCGCGCGCTCCCTTGGCGTCTCGCAAGCCCCGGGTTCGTCCTGTGCCGGGATGGCACAACGCACTTGTACGGTCCGCCCCGCGGGGCCCATCAGGGTGAGTACGGAGTCCAGCCGCTGGCCCGTGGCGTTGCGGTAGTACGTACGCGCCCAGGTGTCGGGCCCCTCGGTGAGAACGCAGGTCTGCGCCTCGATCCCGTCGGGGGAGGTCAGCTCGGGTCCGCAGTGGGAGGCGTGACCGGGGAGGTCCGAGGTCGACGGCCGCTTCGGCTCCGACGGAGCCGGGGGCGCGGGCTTGGGCCGCTCCTCGCGGGCGCCGAGGCCGAGGCCGGGCAGCAGGCCGCCGTCGGCCTTCGGCTTCGCGTCGTCACCGGGCCCCGGGCCGGCCGCCGGGCCCGCCAGGGCGGCCAGCGGCAGGAGCGTGGCGCACACCACGACGGCCCCGAGCCCGATCATGCGGAGATTCATGGGGACCTACCTGCCCGGCTGGCTGCGACTCGTGAACGGTGCGCCGAAGATATCGGCGGATCAGGGGCGCACAGCGCGTCGCGCGCCCATTTCCCGTACAAGTCGGGCCGCCTCACACCCGTTCGGGTGACGCGTATGCCGGAACCGGCCCCGAGACCGATGCCGCCCGCGCGACCAGCGCCCAAGGCGCGGATCGAGCGCCCACGACCCGAATCGCCCGCGCGTGAGCCCGCGGGCACCTTCGCACCCCCGCCCGCGACTACGCGGGCGTTCCGACCCCGCCCATGGGGCGGGCCACCTTCAACCCCCGCCCCCGCCTACGCGGGACGTTCCACTCGCCCGTAGCTACGCGGGGCGTTCCCGCCCGCGCCCCTGAGTCCGCCGGCACCCGCCGACCCCGCCCCTCAGTCCGCAGCCACCTTCCGGCCCCGCCACTCAGTACGCGAGTCTGCTGCCGCCCTCCGGAGCGCCCGTGCTCGCCTCCACCAGCGCGTCCACGACCGCCTCCACGTCCGGCAGCCACGGCCTGGCCGAGCCCTCCAGGGGCGCGCGCTCCCAGCGCACCTGCCCCGTCCCCGCGGCCGACGGCGGCAGCAGCAGATAGCCGCCCTCGCCGTGGAAGCGCAGCGAGCTGGGCACGCTGTCCTTCGCGTAGAGGAGTTCGCCGAGCTGTTCCAGGCCGTACGGGGCGACCAGCAGCGACCAGCGGGTCGGTGTCGCCACCACGGGGCCGAGCCGCATGCCCATCGTGTCGAGAGCGGCCAGGGCGCGCGCCCCCGCGGCGGCCGGCAGGCTCACCGCGCAGGGCGCCTTGCCACCGGTGGCCAGGACGATCGGGGCCTCCGGTCGCCGGGCCCACCACCAGCGGATCATGCGCTCGTCGGTGGTGGCCGCGAGCAGACCGGGGTCGAAGGGGTGTGCGCCGGGAACGACACACTGCGGGTCGGGGCAGGCGCAGCCCACCCCTCCGGACGTACGCGTCGTCGTCTTCAGCCCCACGCCGGGCAGTACGGGCCAGTCCCACTCGGTGGCGCACATGAGCGCCGCGTCGAGCTGGACAGTCCTCTCCTTGCGCCGGAACCGGAGCCTGCGTCGCCTTCCGAGGATCTCGCGCATGAGCGCTCGTTCCTTTCCGTTGAACGCCGAATCCACATCACACCATGTGCAGATCACTTCACTGTGCGTATCAGCGCGTACAAGGTCGGCGGTTCACCGCCCCGTGCGGTGGGGCGGGAGGGGCCGAGCTGAGGCTCGTCGTCCACTCGAGGGGCGCGGCCTGCGGCGGTGAGGACGCCCAGGCACCCTGCCAGGTTCCGGGGCTGCTTCAACTGCCCCTGGCCATCACCGTCTACGTACCCATCACGTTCTAATCAACGCGCTTTCAAACGACGCCAGTCGACCGCAAAAGGTGCACGGTGGGGGTAATTTTCAGCCAACTTGGCCTGCACTTCAACCCTTCTGCCAAACCCCATAGACACCACAAGTCCCGTGGGGACAATGCTGGACATCGCTCCTCTTGTGCGTGTACATGTGGATGCATTGCTAGCGGCGCAGATTGACATGGGGGTTTGCGATGCTAATGAGCGAAACATGCCGGTCGGAAAGCCGGTCGACATGAGCGCCCCACACCTGCCGAAAGTGGCCGGAATCGATTCCACGGTTCCGTCGCCCGCGCACACTACCGCGCCCGTCCCGCCCGTCATCCCCTCCGACGCGCCCCTCCCGGACATCCCCGGCGAGCTGATCCACGACCGCCTGGCCGGCTGGGTCTCCGACCTCACCACCCTCCACGAACTCACCGAACGCCTGGTCAAGACCGGCTCGCTCGACGAAGCGCTGCGTGAGGTACTGCGCGCCGGCGCCGCCCTCGTCGGCGCCCGCCGCGGCATGGCGATCCTCGAACCCGCCGACGGACTCGGCCCGACCTCCACCGTCGGCCTCGGGCTCGCCCACGCGGAGCTCGGCACCATCGAGACCGTGCCGCGCAGCGCCACCTCCTACGGCCGAATCCTCGACGGCCTCCCCGAACCGACCGGCTCCGGAGCCCTCCGCGGTCCCCTCGGCCCCCGCGATCCGCTCGCCCACCCCGATTCCGTCGCCGTCCCGGATCCGATCGCGGTGCCCGACCTCCTCGGCGAGGCCGGACTCGACCCCCGCCACCGTGAGGTCGCCGCCCGGCTCGGCTACGCCGCCAGCTACGCCCTGCCCCTGGCCACCGAGGCCGCCGGCAAGCTCGGCGCCCTCGTCTGGCTCTACGACGAGCCCGCCGAACCGGTCGAGCGCCAGCGCCACCTGATCGGCCTCTACAGCCGCTACGCCACCGAACACCTCGCCCGTCTCCTGGAGCTGGAGCGCGCCCGCGTCCAGGTCGCCACCGTCGCCGAGGAGTTGCTGCCAAGCCGCCTCCCCCGGGTGCCCGGCGTCCAGCTCGCCGCCCGGCACAGCACCGGCCCGCGAGGCGGCGGCGACTGGTACGACGCGCTGCCGCTGCCTGAGGGCGCCCTCGGGCTCGCCGTCGGCTCCGTGTCCGGGACCGGCCCCAGCGCGCTCGCCGCCATGGGACGGCTGCGCGCCTCCCTGCGGGCGTACGCGGTCATGGAGGGCGAGGATCCCGTCGCCGTCCTGTCCGATCTGGAACTCCTGCTCCGGCTGACCGAGCCCGCCCGCTCGGCCACCGCGCTCTTCGCCTACTCCGAGCCGAAGGAGCGCAAGCTCGTCCTCGCCGGGGCCGGGCACACCCCGCCGCTGATCATCGGCGACCACCGCACCGAGTATGTGGAGACCTCGCTGTCCGCGCCGCTCGGGATGCTCGCCTGCTGGGAAGCGCCCAGCATCGAGATCGCCCCGGCCCCCGGAGAAACGGTGCTGCTGTACACGGACGGGCTGCTGCGGCGGACCGGCGACCCCATGGACCGGGCCTTCGCACGGCTCCACGCGGCCGCCGCGAGCGTGCCGAAGGCGGACCGTACCGACCCCGGGGCCATCGCCGACCACGTGCTGCGGACCCTGCTGCCCGAGGGCCTCGACACCGCCGTGGACGGAGAGGACGTCGTCCTGCTCGCGGCCCGCTTCGAGTGAGCGGCCCGCTTCAAGACAACGGGTCTCCGCGTGAGCGGCCCGCTTCAAGACAACGGCGCTCCGCGTGAGCGGCCCACTTCAAGACAACGGCGCTCGACGTGAGCGGCCCGCTTCGACTGAGCGGCGGGCTTCTCGTGCGCCGCGCGTAGACCGGATGTGACTCAGCGGTAATGGGTCTTCCGGCCCTGGGCCCCCTTCCGTACGACCGTACGATGGAGAAGGTTCAGTGTCGTACCAAAAGGAGACCCCCCGTGGCAGACGAGCTCACCCCGGAAACCCCGGACGAGTCCGAAGAACCGATCAAGCAGCGCAAGAACGGCCTGTACCAGGGCGTCTCCGACGAGCTCGCCGAGAACATGAAGTCCGGCTGGGCCGACACCGAGCTGCACGACCTGCGGCCGATCGCGCAGGCCGAGTACACCGCGGCCCGCCGCGCCGCGCTCTCCGCACGCTTCCCGGGCGAGCGCCTGGTGATCCCCGCCGGAAACCTGAAGACGCGCTCGAACGACACCGAGTACAGCTTCCGCGCCTCCACCGAGTACGCGTACCTCACCGGTGACCAGACCGAGGACGGCGTCCTCGTCCTCGAGCCCACGAAGAACGGTCACCGGGCGACGATCTACCTGCTCCCCCGCTCCAACCGCGAGAACGGCGAGTTCTGGCTCGACGGCCAGGGCGAGCTCTGGGTCGGCCGGCGCCACTCGCTGACCGAGGCCGAGCAGCTCCTCGGCGTCCCCGCCAAGGACGTACGCGAGCTGGCCGCCGCCCTCAAGGAGGCCACCGGCCCGGTCCGCGCCGTCCGCGGGCACGACGCCGGCATCGAGGCCGCCCTGACCGACAAGGTCACCGCCGAGCGCGACGAGGAGCTCCGCGTCTTCCTCTCCGAGGCCCGCATCGTCAAGGACGAGTTCGAGGTCGCCGAGCTGCAGAAGGCGTGCGACTCCACCGCCCGCGGCTTCGAGGACGTCGTCAAGGTCCTCGACAAGGCCGAGGCGACCAGCGAGCGCTACATCGAGGGCACGTTCTTCCTGCGCGCCCGCGTCGAGGGCAACGACGTCGGCTACGGCTCCATCGCCGCCGCCGGCCCGCACGCCACCACCCTGCACTGGGTCCGCAACGACGGCCCCGTCCGCTCCGGCGACCTGCTGCTCCTCGACGCCGGCGTCGAGACCACCGAGCTCTACACCGCGGACGTGACCCGCACCCTGCCGATCAACGGCCGCTACACCGAGCTCCAGCGCAAGATCTACGACGCCGTGTACGAGGCGCAGGAGGCGGGCATCGCCGCGGTGAAGCCCGGCGCCGCCTACCGCGACTTCCACGACGCCGCCCAGCGCGTGCTCGCCGAGAAGCTCGTCGAGTGGGGCCTCGTCGAGGGCCCGGTCGACCGCGTCCTGGAGCTGGGCCTCCAGCGCCGCTGGACCCTCCACGGCACCGGTCACATGCTCGGCATGGACGTCCACGACTGCGCCGCCGCGCGCACCGAGGCGTACGTCGACACCACCCTCGAGCCGGGCATGTGCCTGACGGTCGAGCCGGGGCTGTACTTCCAGGCCGACGACCTGACCGTGCCGGAGGAGTACCGGGGCATCGGCGTCCGGATCGAGGACGACATCCTCGTCACGGAGGACGGCAACCGGAACCTCTCCGACTCGCTCCCGCGCCGCTCGGACGAGGTCGAGGCATGGATGGCCGGCCTGAAGGGCTGACCACTTCATCCGTACGAGAAGGGCCCCCGCCGACGGGATCGGCGGGGGCTCTTTCGTCCCGTGTCGTCGGTCTCAGGTCAGCGCGAGAGGGGCGTCCGCACGCCATTTGACGATCTTGTCGAAGCTGACGAGCGCGCCGCCCCTGCCCGTACGGCCGAAGTGGACGTGGTCGGCCAGCTCCTCGATCAGCCGCAGTCCGCGACCGTTCTCGGCATCCGCGGCGGCGGGCAGCGGGGACCCCGAGAAGCCCGGACCGGAGTCGGCCACCTCGATCCGACAGGTCTCGCCGTCCAGATAGGCCGTGACCCGGTACGCCTCCGAGGCCATGCCGGAACCGGTGTCGCCGCCGTGCTCGACGGCGTTGGCGCATGCCTCGGTCAGGGCGACCGACAACTCGTAGGACACGTCCGGGTCGACGCCCGCGGTCTCCATCGTGCCGAGAAGGAGCCGCCGGGCGAGCGGAACGCTCGCGGCCTCGCGCCTCAGATGGAGGGACCACCAGATGCTCATGCTTCAGCCTCCTGGCTGCGGCTCGACATGCTGCGGCGCGACATACCGTTACCTATTGCCGCCCTAAGGGGTCCGTAAGCCCCTGGGGAACACAAGAGCCCTCATTCGGCGGATGTGGGCACGCCGGACGCCGGTGTATGTCGGGCCCGAAGCAGCCAAAGGGTGATCTTCCGGACCTGCCGTATGGCAGGTGGGGGCCTGGTGCGATGATGGGCCCCGCCATGTCTGCCCCCGTGCTCGCACCACGCCTGCTGAGGGCCGCGGTGTTCACCGCGGTCTGCGTCGTGCTGTCCGGGCTCGGACACGCCATCGCCGCCTGCGCGGGCATCGCTCTGTGGACCGTGGTCGCCGGATTCCTCGGCATCTTCGGCATCACCGTGCTCTTCGCCGGGCGCGAGCGTTCGCTGCCCGTCATCGTCACGGCACTGGCCGGCGGACAGCTCGGACTGCACGTCCTGTTCGGCCTCGGACAGCGTCCGCTCACGGCCGGCGCCCTCGGCCCGGCCTCCGACGACGCGCTCATCCGCATGGCCGCCAAGCTGGTCTGCGGCGCGGGCGCCGCGTCGATCAGCCCCGCCGACGCGACCCGGATCATCACCGACGCCGGCCTCGACCCGGCGGCCGCGGCGGCACGGCCGCACGCCGCCCATCTGGCGACCGGCGCCGCGGAGAACGCGGGCCTGCTGCCCGACCTGCCCATGGTGCTCGGCCATCTGCTGGCCGCGCTCGCCACGGGCTGGCTGCTGCGCCGCGGCGACCTCGCCCTGGGCCGGCTCGTCCGGCTCTCCGCGCACGGAGCGACCGAACTCGCCGAAGGCGCCCTCGTCCGCTCCCTGCGCGCCGCGACCGCTTTCGTACGGGCGCTGCTCGCCGGCCTTCCCGGGCTCCCGGCGGCCGGTCCGCGCCGCCCTGCCCGTACCGCGGCCGACGTCTCTCCGCCGCCCGTCGCGGCGGCACTCCAGCACACGGTGATCCGGCGCGGCCCGCCCGCCGCCGACTGCGTCCTCGCAGCCTGACGCGGACCGCTCACAGGGAGCGGGCCGCGGTGCTCCGCATCCCCGCGCCCGTACCCGGTCGTTCGCGCTCGCTCGCGTCGTTCCGGCCGTCGGCGCGGCGGACTTCACCCTTCCTCCCGAGCTGGAGTGTCCTCTGCCATGAACGTCTCCCGTATCGCCCTCGCCGGTGGCATCGCCGTCTCCTCCGTCGTCCTGCTCTCCGGAACCGCCTTCGCGCACGTCAGCGTGCAGCCGCAGGGCGAGGCCGCGAAGGGCGGCTACGCGACCGTCAACATCAAGGTCCCCAACGAGCGCGACAACGCCTCCACCGTCAAGGTCGAGGTCAACTTCCCCACCGACCACCCGCTCGCGTCCGTGATGCCGCAGCCGCTGCCGGGCTGGAAGGCCGAGGTCACCAAGGCCAAGCTCGCCAAGCCGCTGGAGCTGCACGGCAAGAAGATCAACGAGGCCGTCTCCAAGGTCACCTGGACCGCCGACGGTTCGAAGATCGGCCCGGGTCAGTTCCAGCAGTTCCCGCTCTCGCTCGGCCAGCTGCCCGAGGACGCCGACCAGCTCGTCCTCAAGGCCATCCAGACCTACGACAACAACGAGGTCGTCCGCTGGATCGAGGAGCCGAAGGAGGGTGCGGCCGAGCCGCAGAACCCCGCTCCCGTCCTGAAGCTCTCCGCGGCCACCGAGGACCACCACGGCGGCGGCGCCACGAAGACCGACGACAAGGCCGGTCACGACGACAAGGCCGGGGCCGAGAAGTCCCACACCGAGGCCGCCGGTTCCGACAGCAGTGACACCACCGCCCGTGTGCTCGGTGTCATCGGCATCCTCGTGGGCGTCGCGGGTGTCGCCTTCGGTGTGCTCGCCGGCCGTCGCCGCTCGGCCTGAACCCCCTCCGTAAGAGAGAACACGATCCATGTCAGTCCAGAAGTCGACCGACCCGAAGACCGATGAGCGGGCGCGGCCGAGCCGTCGCGCCCCGCTCATCGCCGCGGCCGTCGCGGTCGTCGCCGCCCTCGCGGTGACGGCCGTCGTCGGCCTCGGCGGAGGCGACGACAAGGCGAAGGGCTCCGGCAACGGAGCGGTCGCCGAGGTCTCCGCCGACGGCAACTCCAACAAGGCGGCGACGGTCCTCGACCGGCCGTTCACCAAGCCCGACCTCGTCCTCACGGACACCAAGGGCCAGAAGTTCGACCTGCGCGAGCGGACCAAGGGCAAGCCCACGCTGATCTACTTCGGCTACACGCACTGCCCCGACGTCTGCCCGCTGACGATGAGCAACATCGCCATCGCCAAGAAGCAGCTCCCCAAGGCGGACCAGGACAAGCTCCAGGTCGTCTTCGTCACCACCGACCCGGAGCGGGACACCTCGGCCGAACTGGCCAAGTGGCTCCCGGCCGCCGGTGACCCCTCCTTCACCGGTCTCACCGGCGACTTCTCCACGATCCAGGCGGGCGCCCGCCAGATCGGCATCGGCATCGACCCGCCGAAGAAGGAGAAGAACGGCTCGGTCGTCTCCATGCACGGAGCCCAGGTGATCGCGTTCTCGCCCACGACCGACCAGGGCTACGTCCTGTACGGCGAGGACACGACCGTCGACGACTACGCCAAGGACCTGCCGAAGATCATCAAGGGGGAGAACCCGTGAACCGCCGCACCACCACCCTGATCGCCGCCGTCGCTCTGACCGGGAGCCTGGCGCTGACGGGGTGCTCGTCCGACAGCTCCTCCGACAAGGCGGACGGCAAGCCCGAACTGAAGGTCAGCGGCGCGTTCATGCCGCAGCCGGTGATGGACATGGCCGGCGGCTTCCTGACCATCACGAACGGCAGCGGTACGGCCGACAAGCTGACCTCCGTCACCAGCCCGATCTCGGACGACGTGCAGATCCACGAGACGAAGAACCAGAAGATGCAGCAGGTGAAGTCCTTCGACATCCCTGCCAACGGTGAGCTGAAGCTCGAACGCGGCGGCAGCCACATCATGTTCATGGGGCTGAAGACGAAGCCGAAGCAGGGCGAGAAGGTCAGCATCGAGCTGCACTTCGAGAAGGCCGCGCCCATCAAGGTCGACCTGCCCGTCGAGGCGGCCACCCACAACCCGAAGCAGCACTGAGCTAGTTGAGGGACTGACACACAGATGAGAGCCACCGCCCCGCCCCTCGGAACCGCCCTGACCCGGCTGCTGCTCGTCACGGCCGCGCTCCTCGGCACGCTGCTCGCCGGCGCCGCCCCCGCGTCCGCGCACGCCGCGCTCACCGGCAGCGACCCCCAGGACGGGGCGGTGGTCGCCACCGCCCCCAAGGACGTCAACCTCACCTTCTCCGAGCAGGTCGCCATGAGCACCGACTCGATCCGGGTCCTCGACCCGGCGGGGAAGCGTGTGGACACCGGAGAGATCCGCGACCTGTGCAGCGGATCGATCGTCAAGTACGGGGTGGGACTCCGCTCCGGCCTGCCCGAAGGCACCTACACCGTCGCCTGGCAGACCGTCTCCGCCGACAGCCACCCCATCGCGGGCGCCTTCACCTTCTCCGTCGGCGCCCCTTCCCAGACCTCCGTCGCCCTGCCCGACCGGCAGGCCGGCGGCGGACTCGTCGGCACGCTGTACGGCATCGCCCGCTACGTCTCCTACGGCGGCTTCGTCGTCCTCGTCGGCGGCGGCGCCTTCGTCCTCGCCTGCTGGCCGCGCGGAGCCGGCGTCCGCCCGGTGCAGCGACTCGTGGTCAGAGGCTGGCTGACCCTCGCCGCGGCCACCGTGGTCATGCTGCTGCTGCGCAACCCGTACACCGGCTCCGGCGAACTCGCCGACGCCTTCGACCTCGGCGGACTCAAGTCCGTCCTGGAGACGAAGACCGGCGCCGCACTCATCTCCCGGCTGATGCTGCTGGGCGCTGCGGCCCTCTTCGTCGCCGTGCTGTTCGGTGCGTACACCAAGCGGACCGACGAGAAGGAGAAGAAGGACCTCACCTTCGGACTCGCGATCGGCGGCAGCGTGGTGGCCGCCGGCATCGCGGGCACCTGGGCGCTCGCCGAGCACGCCTCCACCGGCCTGCAGCCGGGCATCGCGATGCCCGTCGACATCCTGCACCTGCTGGCGGTGGCGGCCTGGCTGGGCGGCCTGACCGCGCTGCTCGTCGCGCTCTACCGGGCGCCCGACATCGAGCGCGCCGCCGTCGAGCGCTTCTCCAGGGTCGCGTTCGGTTCGGTGGTCGTCCTGGCCGCGACCGGGATCTACCAGTCCTGGCGACAGGTCGGCTCCTGGTCGGCCCTGACCGGCACGTCGTACGGACAGCTGCTGCTGGTCAAGGTCGGACTCGTGGCCGTGCTCGTGGGGATCGCCTGGATCTCCCGCCGCTGGGTCCAGCGACTCGGCGCACCGGTGAAGGCCGACGCCGACGAGGACGCGGCGAAGGAGATCACCGAGGCCGAGGCCGACGCCGAGGTTGACGCCGACGAGGAGACCGAAGCCGGCGAGGGCACGGAGACCGGCGGGGCCGGCGCTCTCGGCACGGCCGGCGCGACCGGTGAGACCGGCGCTGTCGCCACCGCTGGCGCTGCCGGCGCGGCGGGCGAGGGCTCCGAGACCGGCGGGGCCGGCGCTGTCGCCACCGCTGGCGATGTCGGCGACACCTCTGACGGATCCTCGGAGGTGGCCGCGCAGGAAGCGGCCGTCGACCCCGAGCGGGCTGCCCAGCTCGCCCGGCAGCGGGCCGCTGTCGCCACCGCCCGGAAGAAGCGCGACCGCGACGCCGACCCCGAGCGCAGCGGCCTGCGCCGCTCGGTCCTGACGGAGACCGTCGTCGCCGTGGTGCTGCTCGCCGTGACCACCGTCCTCACCTCGACCGAGCCCGGTCGTACGGAGGAGGAGGCAGGGCGCTCCCAGGCCGCGTCCGGCTCGACCGCCGTACCGGAGCGGCCCGTGGACATCCGGCTGCCCTTCGACACCGGGGGCGTGGACGGCAAGGGGACGGTACGGCTCAGCCTCGACCCCGGTCGTACGGGTGCCAACGCCCTCCATATCTATATCGACCGGCCCAACGGCCGCCCGCTGGACGTCCCCGAGATCAAGGTGGCCTTCACCTTGAAGGAGAAGAACGTCGGCCCGCTGCCGGTCGCACCCGACCGGATCCAGACCGGACACTGGAGCGCGAGTGGCGTCCAGATCCCGATGGCCGGCGAGTGGCAGATCCAGGTGACGGTCCGTACCTCCGACATCGACCAGACCACCATCGACAAGAACGTGAAGATCGGCTGAGCCACGTGAGCGACGACGACAAGCTTGAGATCTCCCGCCGGCGTGTGCTCGGCACGGTCGGCGCGGCGGGTGCCGCCGGCATCGTCCTCGGTGCCGGCGGTGGCGCCGGGGTGTACGGGGCGGTCTCCGACTCCGGCTCCTCGACGACCGCCGACGCGAAGGCGCTGACGACGGTCGGGGCGACGCAGGCGATGTTTCACGGGAAACATCAAGCGGGGATCACCACTCCGCTTCAGTCGCGGGGCCATCTGGTCGCCTTCGACCTCGCGCCGGGCGCGGGCCGCAAGGAGGCGGCCGCACTGCTGCGCCGCTGGTCGGCGACGGCGAAGGCGCTGATGGCGGGCAAGCCGTCGATCGACGACACGGGTGTCGCGCTGGACGCGGGCCCCTCCTCGCTGACGGTCACCTTCGGCTTCGGCCACTCCTTCTTCGGCCGTACGGGACTCACCGCCCGCCGCCCGACGCAGCTCGATCCGCTGCCCGCCTTCTCCGCCGACGCCCTCGACCCGAAGAGGTCGGAGGGTGATCTGTGGGTCCAGATCGGAGCGGACGACGCCCTGGTCGCCTTCCACGCACTGCGCGCACTCCAGAAGGACGCGGGCTCGGCGGCCAAGGTCCGCTGGCAGATGAACGGCTTCAACCGCTCCGCCGGCGCCACCGCCAAGCCGATGACGGCCCGGAACCTGATGGGCCAGATCGACGGCACCGGCAACCCCAAGACCTCCGACCCCGACTTCGACCGGCGGATCTTCGTCCCGGAGACCACGGCCGGCGCCGCCGGGGCCCAGGAGTGGATGGCCGGAGGTTCGTACGCCGTCGTACGCCGGATCCGGATGCTGCTCGACGACTGGGAAGGGCTCTCCCTCGACAAGCAGGAGAAGGTCATCGGCCGACGGAAGTCGGACGGTGCCCCGCTCACCGGCGGGAGCGAGACGACCGAGCTCGGTCTCGACAAGGTCGGCCCGGACGGCAATCTCGTGATCCCGGACAACGCCCACTCCCGGATCTCCGCCCCCGAACAGAACGGCGGAGCGGCGATGCTCCGCAGGCCCTTCTCCTTCCACGACGGCATCGGGCAGGACGGCACACCCGACGCGGGACTCCTCTTCGTCTGCTGGCAGGCCGACCCCCTGAGGGGCTTCGTGCCCGTGCAGCGCAAGCTGGACCGGGGCGACGCACTGTCCGCCTTCATCCGGCACGAGGCGAGCGGTCTGTTCGCCGTGCCGGGCGGGGCGGCCGAGGGCGAGTACGTGGGCCAGCGGCTGCTGGAGTCCTGAGCCCGAGCGGGCAGGGGGCCGGCACGTTCCGCGCCTATTAGGGTGACCGTATGTCAGCCACCCGGTATACGTATCTCGGTCCCGAAGGCACTTTCACGGAGGCCGCGCTGCGTACGCTGCCCGAGGCCGCGACCCGGGAACTCGTCCCGATGGTCTCCGTCCCGGCGGCGCTGGACGCCGTGCGCAACGGAGAGGCCGCCGCCGCTCTCGTACCGATCGAGAACTCGGTGGAGGGCGGGGTCACCGCGACCCTGGACGAGCTGGCCTCCGGCGAGCCGCTGATGATCTACCGCGAGGTGGTCCTGCCGATCGCCTTCGCCCTGCTCGTACGGCCGGGCACCACCATGTCCGAGATCAAGACGGTCACCGGGCACCCGGTCGCCCAGCCGCAGGTGCGGAACTGGATGCGGGCGCATCTGCCCGACGCCCTGTGGGAGTCGGCCGCGTCGAACGCGGACGGCGCGCGACTCGTCCAGGAGGGCCGTTTCGACGCGGCCTTCGCCGGCGAGTTCGCCGCGGCGACCTACGGCCTGGAGGCCCTGGTCACCGAGATCCACGACGCGGAGAACGCCGAGACCCGGTTCGTCCTGGTCGGCCGTCCCGCCCGGCCGTCGGCTCCGACCGGCGCGGACAAGACCTCGGTCGTGCTGTGGCTGGGCGAGGACCACCCCGGTGCCCTCCTCGAACTGCTCCAGGAGTTCGCGGTCCGCGGGGTCAACCTGATGCTGATCCAGTCCCGGCCGACGGGCGCGGGCATCGGGAACTACTGCTTCGCGGTGGACGCCGAGGGTCATATCTCAGAGCGGCGGGTGGGCGAGGCGCTGATGGGCCTCAAGCGCATCTGCCCGAAGGTGCGCTTCCTCGGGTCGTACCCGCGGGCCGGTGTCTCGCGGGAGGACGTGCGGGGCCTGCGGCGCGGGACGTCGGACGAGGAGTTCACGGCGGCCTCCGATTGGCTGGCGAGGGCCCAGGACGGTCGGGCCTGATCCGAGGGTGCCCCACCGCTCCCCTCGCCGGGGGCGGTCGTCCACAGGTGTGAACCACTAGTCCTACCTGCATACTTTTCGGTTACCCACAGAAGTTATCCACAGGTTCGCTTCTCGACCTGGGGACAAGTCGACAACACATGCAGACATGGTCGACAAATCCCCCTAGTCACTCCACAAGCGTCCACAGTGCATCGAGACGGCCGGTGTCACCTCAATTCCATTGATCAACTCTTTAGAGCGAGGAATTCCCACCCGAATGAGTGTGTGAGAGAGGTTTGATCGGGGAATTCTGAGGTCCTTGGAGTCGATTCGGAACGACCCCCTCCGCAATCCACAGATCTTCCGCACAGCCTGTGGATAACTATCGGGACCTGGGTTTCCCTGTGGAGAAGTCCCTTGATCCACAGGGCGGTTCGGTCAAGCCGCGCATGTCGATCCGCCCCTTTTCGGGGGCTCGCGGCCGGTTTATTGACGAATAGGGCGAGCATTTCCCAATCCCGGCAATTCGGGCAAAGCGACACGCAAGGCTATATCCGGTTGAGGTGTCAGGAGCCCGCACCGGTAGCCTGGTGGGGTGATTGACCTTCGCCTGCTCCGTGAGGACCCCGACCGTGTTCGCGCCTCCCAGCGCGCCCGTGGAGAGGACGTCGCGCTCGTCGACGCCCTGCTCTCCGCCGATGAACGGCGCAGGTCGTCCGGCGTCCGCTTCGACGAGCTCCGTTCCGAGCAGAAGTCGCTCGGCAAGCTGATCTCCAAGGCCACCCCCGAGGAGCGCGCCGAGCTCCTGCAGCGGGCCGAGCAGCTCAAGGCCGACGTCAAGGCCGCCGAGACCGAGCAGAACGAGGCCGACGAGACGGCCCGCGCGCTCCTGCTCCAGCTCGGGAACATCGTCCACGCGGACGTGCCCGTCGGCGGCGAGGAGGACTTCGTCGTCCTCGAGACGCACGGCACCATCCGCGACTTCGCCGCCGAGGGCTTCGAGCCCAAGGACCACCTGGAGCTGGGCGAGGCGCTGGGCGCCATCGACGTCGAGCGGGGCGCCAAGGTCTCCGGCTCGCGCTTCTACTACCTGACGGGCGTCGGCGCCCTGCTGGAGCTGGCCCTCGTCAACGCGGCCATCGCGCAGGCGACCGAGGCCGGGTTCATCCCGATGCTGACGCCGGCGCTGGTCCGCCCGCGCGCCATGGAGGGCACCGGCTTCCTCGGCCAGGCCGCGGAGAACGTGTACCACCTGGAGAAGGACGACTTCTACCTCGTCGGTACGTCCGAGGTGCCGCTCGCCGCGTACCACATGGACGAGATCATCGACGCGGACAAGCTGCCGCTGCGCTACGCCGGCTTCTCGCCGTGCTTCCGCCGCGAGGCCGGCACGTACGGCAAGGACACCCGGGGCATCTTCCGCGTCCACCAGTTCGACAAGGTCGAGATGTTCTCGTACGTCGCTCCGGAGGACGCCGAGAACGAGCACAAGCGGCTCCTGGACTGGGAGAAGCAGTGGCTGACCAGCCTGGAGCTGCCCTTCCAGGTCATCGACGTGGCCACCGGCGACCTGGGCTCCTCCGCCTCCCGCAAGTTCGACTGCGAGGCGTGGATCCCGACGCAGGGCAAGTACCGCGAGCTGACCTCCGCGTCGAACTGCGACGGCTTCCAGGCGCGCCGCCTGTCCGTGCGGATGCGTGACGAGCGGAACGGCAAGAAGGTCGTGCAGCCGCTGGCGACGCTGAACGGCACGCTGTGCGCCGTGCCGCGCACGATCGTGGCGATCCTGGAGAACCACCAGCTGCCTGACGGTTCGGTCCGGGTGCCGGAGGTGCTGCGGCCCTACCTCGGTGGCCGTGAGGTCCTGGAGCCGATCTCCAAGTGAGCCCGTTCCCGTACAAGCTCGTCGCGACGGACCTCGACGGCACGCTGCTGCGCGCCGACGAGTCGGTCTCGGATCGTACGCGTGACGCCCTCGCCGCCGCGGTGGCGGCGGGGGCCGCGCACATCGTCGTCACGGGCCGCTCCGTCCCCTGGACGCGGCACATCCTCGACGACCTCGGCTACGAGGGGCTCGCGGTGTGCGGTCAGGGGGCGCAGGTCTACCACGCGGGCGAGCACCGGCTGCTGACCTCGGTCACGCTTGACCGGCAGCTGGCCGGGCTGGCGCTGTCGAAGATCGAGGCCGAGGTCGGACCGCTGGCGCTGGCCGCCAGCCGCGACGGCCTGGACGGCGAGGTGCTGGTCAGCCCCGATTACCGGGTCCAGGACGGCCCGCTGCCCGTGGTCCGCTTCGAGGACCCGACGGAGCTGTGGTCCGCTCCGCTGAACAAGCTCTACATCCAGCACCCGACGCTGTCGGACGACGAGCTGGCGAGTGCCGCCCGCCGGACGGTCGGCAGCCTGGTGGACGTCGTCATGGCCGGCCCCGGCATCGTGGAGATCCTCCCGCTGGGTCTGACCAAGGCCACGGGTCTGTCGCTCGCGGCGCGCCGGCTGGGCGTGAAGGCGGCGGAGACGATCGCGTTCGGCGACATGCCGAACGACATCCCGATGTTCGGCTGGGCCGCGCGCGGCGTGGCGATGGCGAACGCCCACGACGACCTGAAGGCGATCGCGGACGAGGTGACGGCCTCGAACGAGGAGGACGGCATCGCGGTGGTGTTGGAGCGCCTGCTCGCGGCGTAGACGGCTGCCGCCGCCCAAGGGCCTCGGTGACCGCGCCTGCGGCATCGCCCCGTTGAGAGGGAACACCCCCTCGCGCAGGGGTCGGTCCGCCCGGGGCACGGGTTCGCCCGCTCGCGAAGGGGTCGATCCGTCCACGGATCGGGTTCGCCCGAAGGGCACGCCGCTCTTCGCACGGCCCAGGGCCACTCGGCGAGCGCTTGCCCTGGTGCGGCCCGCCCGAGGGCCTCGCCCTGGTTGCCGCCCGCCAAAGGGCCACGCGGAGGATGCGCGGATCGAACGCGCGCGGGGGTGACCCCGACGACGGCTTAGCAAGCCGCTGCCTTACCACTCGGCCAATCCTCCGGGTGGGCGGCCCGCGCGGAGAACCCGCGCGCTCGAAGCGGCCGCCCCGGCGGCGCTAGGGGGCGCCGCCCTGCAGGGAGCTCGACGGACTCGAACTCCGGCTCGAACTGGTGTCGGTCATGGTCGCACTCCTCCCCGGTCTCACGGCGGGCGTCTCCCGCACAACTAGTGTGCGCGCGACGGAGGTTCGACGGCCACCGAATTACCGGGCGGTTCGACGCCCCATGTGAGGGGCCAACAAGCGAGACCGATCACCAGCGAGATCGCGTGCCCCAGATCCGTGTAGGTATGGCTCGTGAAGAGCGGTACGGCGAAGACGGCCACCGCCCCCGCCAGGTAGAGCCAGCGCCAGGGCCGCGAGATCCGGTACGTGAGGATGCCGATCGACGCCGCGATCCCGTAACTCACCCCGATGTCCACGACGTGCGCCATGCTGCGCGGCACGTCGTGGTCCTGGATCGCCTCCAGGACCACCTGTTGGCTGATGAGGGTGGCCGCGACATGCGCGGTGGCGACCGTCAGGAACCACCTCAGCGTCCCGAGCCAGCGCTCGACCGGCGCGTGGAAGACCTCGAACAGCACCGCGTACAGCACGAAGTCGGAGGGGTCCTCGATCCAGAACGCGCTGCCGAGCAGGGCCTGGAGCGGGTGATGGGACAGCTGGTGCAGATTGCTGGAGTTGCGGTGCAGGAGGTAGTGCTCCAGGCCGTCCGACGAGACCGCGATGACGACGCTGGTGATCGCGATGACGAGCAGCCACAGATGCGTACCGGGTGACGACCGCACCCACGACCGGATCGGTCGGGAGGGCTCGCCACCCGGTGCACCACCGGGGAGGGGTTCACTCGGCACGCGTCAGTGCCTATCACCCCGAACTGGGAGAATCCTTAGAAATTGATCATGTGTCCGGCAAGACCGTGGATGGCTTCCTTGACGGCCTCGCCCAGCGTCGGGTGCGCGTGGACGTTCCGCGCGACCTCGTTGACCGTCAGGTCCCACTGCTGCGCCAGCGTCAGCTCGGGCAGCAGCTCGGTGACGTCGGGGCCGATCAGGTGGGCGCCGATGATCTCGCCGTACTGCGCGTCGGCGATGATCTTCACGAAGCCGGTGGCGTCGCCGAGGCCGTGCGCCTTGCCGTTGGCCGTGAACGGGAACTTCGCGACCTTGACGTCGTACCCCTTCTCCCGCGCCTGCGCCTCGGTCCAGCCGAAGCTGGCGATCTGCGGCTGGCAGTAGGTGGCGCGCGGGATCATCGGGTAGTCGAGTTCCATGGTCTCGGCGTCCCCGATGGTCTCGGCGGCGACGACACCCATGGACTCCGCGGTGTGCGCGAGCATCAGCTTCGCGGTCACGTCGCCGATGGCGTAGATGTGCGGCACGTTGGTGCAGCAGCGGCCGTCGACCTCGATCGCGCCGCGCTCGGTCAGCGCCACGCCGGTGGTCTCCAGGCCGTAGCCGGAGACGTTGGGGGCGAAGCCGATCGCCTGGAGGACCTTGTCGGCCTCCAGGACCTTCTGCGCGCCGTCCTTGCCCGTGACGGTGACGCGGACCTGCGGGCCGGACTCGTCGATCGCCTCGACGCGGGTCGAGGTCAGGACGTCGATGCCGAGCTTGCGGTACTGCTTCGCCAGCTCCTTGGAGACGTCGGCGTCCTCCAGCGGCGCGATCCGGTCCAGGAACTCGACGACGGTGACCTTCACGCCGTAGTTGTGGAGCACGTACGCGAACTCGATGCCGATCGCGCCGGCGCCGGCGATGATGATCGACTGCGGCACGTCCTCGGCGAGGATCTGCTCCTCGAAGGTGACCACGCGCTCGCTGCGGGCCGTGCCGGGCAGCAGGCGCGGCGTGGCGCCGGTGGCGATGATGCAGTTGTCGAAGGTGATCGTCTGCGTGGTGCCGTCGGACTTGGCGACCTGCATCGTGTTCGCGTCGACGAAGGTGCCCCGGCCGTCGAACTCCGTGATGCCGTTCTTCTTCATCAGGAAGTGGACGCCCTTGACCCGGCCGTCGGCGACCGTGCGGCTGCGGCTGAACGCCTCGCCGTAGTCGAAGGAGACCGTGCCGTCGACCTTGATGCCGAAGGTCTTCGCCTCGTGGTTGAAGATGTGGGCGAGCTCCGCGTTGCGCAGGAGCGCCTTGGTGGGGATGCAGCCGACGTTCAGGCAGACACCGCCCCAGTACTTCTCTTCGACGACCGCGACCCGCTTGCCCAGCTGGGCGGCGCGGATGGCGGCGACGTAGCCGCCGGGGCCAGCTCCGAGTACGACGACGTCGAAGCGGTCTGACATGACTGACTCCCGAAGGTGGTGAGGGTGTTCGGTCCACGTACGGGCCCACAGTAGTCCGGTGCCTGCCGCACGGGTCAGTCATAGGATGACTGAGCAACCGGGCGAATATCGCGCGTGATCTCGTGTGGAGTGGCGATGGGGCTGAAGGCGGCGGGGCGGACCTCGTTGGTGGACTCCGTGGTCGAGCAGCTGCGCGACCAGCTCGCGCAGGGCGAGTGGGCGGTCGGGGACCGCATTCCGACCGAGCACACGCTCGCCGAACAGCTGGGCGTGGGGCGCAACACGGTCCGCGAGGCGGTGCGGGTGCTGGTCCACGCGGGCCTCCTGGAGTCCCGCCAGGGCAACGGCACCTTTGTCAGGTCGACCGCCGATCCGGCCGCCGTCCTACGCGGAGTGCGCCAGGCGGGTGCGCGGGACGTCATGGAGCTGCGGATGGCCCTGGGGGTGGAGGCGGCGCGCCTCGCGGCGGTACGGCGGGACGCCCACGATCTGCTGCGGCTGCGGGCGGCTCTGGCGACCCTCCGCGAGGAGGGCGACCGTGCCTCGGACGCCGCCGCGGCGTTCCACCTGGCCGTCGTCGAGGCCACGCACAACGCGGCCTTCGCGGGGGTGTACCGCTTCGTCTCCACGCAGGTGCGCGAGGTGCTGGTGGAGGCGCTCGGCGACCGGGAGATGCCGCCGGCAGACATCGAAACGCACAAGGCCCTGGTCGCGGCGATCGAGGCGGGGGACGCGGAGGCGGCGGAAGCGGGGGCCCGGGAGCTGCTGCGGGTGCCGATGGAGACGATCACGGCACTGCCGGGGGAGGCGGAGACGGGATCGGCGGCCCTCACGGCTCGGACGGGTGAGGCACGCGCCTCGCGTGAGGCGAGCGAGGGTCAGGCGCGTGCCTCGCGTGAGGCGCGCACGAGTGAGCCGCGCGCCCCGCGCGAGGCGGGCAAGGGTCAGGCGGTGTGAGGCGTTGTGCGGGCGGGATCCAGGGCGCCTGAGAACCCGGGGCCGGGACCCGACTCGGGTCCCGG
>NZ_JBHTTQ010000042.1:0-61768 GCF_042794475.1 Streptomyces sp. NPDC056527 | reverse complement strand
CCCGGCCCCCGCGCGAGCGGGGACCGGGCCCTGACGGCGTCGGAGCGGACTACCTCACGAACACGCTCGCCTGGCCCGCCAGGTCCAGGAAGTACTGCGGCGCGAGGCCGAGCACCAGCGTCACGACGACGCCGACCGTGATCGTGGCGGCCGTGAAGCCCGAGGGCACGGCGACGGTGGGGCCGTCCGCCTTCGGCTCACTGAAGAACATCAGCACGATCACGCGGATGTAGAAGAACGCCGCGATCGCCGACGAGATGACACCGACGACGACCAGCGCGCCCGCGCCGCCCTCCGCCGCCGCCGTGAAGACCGCGAACTTGCCGGAGAATCCGGAGGTCAGCGGAATGCCGGCGAAGGCGAGCAGGAAGACCGCGAAGACCGCGGCCACGAGCGGCGAACGGCGGCCCAGGCCCGCCCACTTGGACAGGTGCGTCGCCTCGCCGCCCGCGTCCCGTACCAGCGTGACGACCGCGAAGGCGCCGATCGTCACGAAGGAGTAGGCGCCCAGGTAGAACAGCACCGAGGAGATGCCGGTGGGCGTGGCGGCGATGACACCGGCCAGCAGGAAGCCCGCGTGCGCGATGGAGGAGTACGCGAGCAGCCGCTTGATGTCGGTCTGGGTGATCGCGACGATCGCGCCGCCCAGCATCGTGACGATGGCGACGCCCCACATGACCGGCCGCCAGTCCCAGGTGAGCCCCGGCAGCACCACGTACAGCAGACGCAGCAGCGCGCCGAACGCGGCGACCTTCGTCGCGGCCGCCATGAAGCCGGTGACGGGCGTCGGCGCGCCCTGGTAGACGTCCGGGGTCCACATGTGGAACGGCACGGCGCCGACCTTGAAGAGCAGCCCCGTCAGGACCAGGGCGAAGCCGATGAGCAGCAGGACGTCGTTGCCCATGGTGTCGGCGAGCGCCGGGTTCATCGAGGTGACCGAGCCGTCGACGACGTCGGCGATGGTGGCGTACGAGACGGAGCCCGCGTAGCCGTAGAGCAGGGCGATCCCGAAGAGCAGGAACGCCGAGGAGAAGGCGCCGAGCAGGAAGTACTTGACCGCCGCCTCCTGCGACATCAGCCGCTTGCGGCGGGCGACGGCGCAGAGCAGGTACAGCGGCAGGGAGAAGACCTCCAGGGCGACGAAGAGCGTCAGAAGGTCGTTGGCCGCGGGGAAGACCAGCATCCCCGCGATGGCGAACAGCGCCAGCGGGAACACCTCGGTGGTGGTGAATCCGGCCTTGGCCGCGGCCTTCTCCTGGTCGCTGCCGGGAACGGCGGCGGCCTCGGCGGCGAAGGAGTCGACCTTGTGGCCGTGGTCGGCCGGGTCGAGCCGGCGCTCGGCGAAGGTGAAGACCGCGACGATCGAGGCCAGCAGAATGGTGCCCTGCAGGAAGAGCGCCGGGCCGTCGACGGCGATGGCCCCCATGGCCGCGATGTGGGCCTTCGTGGAGCCGTAACCCCCGGCGGCCAGGCCGACGATCGCGGCGAAGGCGGCCACGAGCGCAAGGACGCTGAGGAACACCTGGCTCTGGTATCGGCCCTTGCGGGGCACGAAGGCCTCGACCAGGACGCTGAGGACCGCGGCGCCGACCACGATGAGTACGGGCGAGAGCTGGACGTACTCGATGTGGGGTGCCGGGATCTTGTTCAACGGCTCGGCAGCCGTCGTCCACAGGCTGTGGACGGCGGGCGCGACGGCGGATGCACTCACTTGGCCGCCTCCACTTCGGGCTGGGGGTCCTTTTGCTGGACGTCGGACATGGTGTGGCTGACGGCCGGGTTGACGATGTCCGTCAGCGGCTTCGGGAACACCCCGAGGAAGATCAGCAGGGCGATCAGCGGGGCGACCACGACCAGCTCCCGCACCCGCAGGTCCGGCATCGTGCGGACCTCCTCCGTCACGACCGGGCCCGTCATCGTCCGCTGGTACAGGACGAGGGTGTAGAGCGCGGCGAGGACGATGCCGGTGGTGGCGATGATGCCGGCCACCGGGTACCGGGCGAACGTGCCGACCAGGACCAGGAACTCACTCACGAAGGGCGCGAGGCCCGGCAGCGAGAGGGTCGCCAGACCGCCGATCAGGAAGGTGCCGGCGAGCACCGGGGCGACCTTCTGCACACCGCCGTAGTCGGCGATGAGCCGCGAGCCGCGCCGGGAGATCAGGAAGCCGGCGACGAGCATCAACGCGGCGGTCGAGATGCCGTGGTTGACCATGTAGAGCGTCGCGCCGCTCTGTCCCTGGCTGGTCATCGCGAAGATGCCCATGATGATGAAGCCGAAGTGCGAGATCGAGGCGTACGCGACCAGGCGCTTGATGTCCCGCTGGCCGACCGCGAGCAGCGCCCCGTAGACGATGCTGACGAGCGCGAGCGCGATGATCACCGGGGTCGCCCACTTCGACGCCTCGGGGAAGAGCTGGAGGCAGAAGCGGAGCATCGCGAACGTGCCGACCTTGTCGACCACCGCGGTGATGAGCACGGCGACCGGTGCGGTCGCCTCCCCCATCGCGTTCGGCAGCCAGGTGTGCAGCGGCCACAGCGGAGCCTTCACCGCGAAGGCGAAGAAGAAGCCGAGGAACAGCAGCCGTTCGGTGTTGGTCGCCATCTCCAGCTGTCCGGACGCCCGCGCCTCGGCGATCTCCGTGAGGGAGAAGTTCCCGGCGACGACGTACAGACCGATGACGGCGGCCAGCATGATCAGGCCGCCGACCAGGTTGTAGAGCAGGAACTTGACCGCCGCGTACGAACGCTGGGCCGCCGCGTTCTCGTCCGACCCGGCGTGCGCCCGGTCGCCGAAGCCGCCGATGAGGAAGTACATCGGGATGAGCATGGCTTCGAACAGGATGTAGAAGAGGAAGACGTCGGTGGCCTCGAAGGAGAGGATCACCATCGCCTCGACCATCAGGATCAGGGCGAAGAAGCCCTGGGTCGGCCGCCAGCGGCTGGACTTCGTCTCCAGGGGGTCGGCGTCGTGCCAGCCGGCCAGGATGATGAAGGGGATCAGCAGCGCGGTGAGCGCGATCAGCGCCACCCCGATGCCGTCCACGCCCAGTTCGTAGCGGACCCCGAAGTCCTTGATCCAGGAGTAGGACTCGACGAACTGGTAGCGGTCGCCGCCGGGCTCGAAGTCGACGAGCACGACGACGGCGAGGACCAGGGTGACGAGTGAGACGAGCAGCGCCAGCCACTTGGCGGCGGTGCGGCGGGCGGCGGGGACGGCGGCGGTGAGAATCGCGCCGATCGCCGGCACCGCTGCCGTCGCCGTCAGAATCGGAAAGCCCGCGTTGACTGCTTGCGACATCGGTTACACCGCCCTCATCAGCAGGGTCGCGGCGATCAGCACCGCAGTACCTCCGAACATGGAGACCGCATACGTGCGGGCGTAGCCGTTCTGCAGCTTGCGCAGCCGGCCGGACAGGCCGCCGACGGAGGCCGCGGTGCCGTTGACCACCCCGTCGACCAGGGTGTGGTCGACGTAGACGAGCGAGCGCGTGAGGTGCGTGCCGCCCGTCACGAAGACGGCGTGGTTGAAGTCGTCCTGGAGCAGGTCGCGGCGGGCGGCCCGGGTGAGCAGCGAGCCGCGCGGCGCGGTGACCGGGACGGGCCTGCGCCCGTACTGGAGGTAGGCGATCCCGACGCCGATGACCATGACGGCGACCGTGGCGGAGGTGATGGCTCCCGCGCTGATCGGCGGGTGGCCGTGCTCGAACGAGGTCACCGGCTCCAGCCACGTCACGAACCGGTCGCCGATGGAGAAGAGGCCGCCGGCGAACACCGACCCGAAGGCCAGCAGGATCATCGGGACGGTCATCGACTTCGGGGACTCGTGCGGGTGCGGCAGCTCGCCCTTCTCGTCGGGCTGCCAGCGCTTCTCGCCGAAGAAGGTCATCAGCATCACGCGGGTCATGTAGTACGCCGTGATGGCCGCGCCGAGCAGGGTGACCGCGCCGAGGATCCAGCCCTCGGTGCCCCCCTTGGCGAAGGCCGCCTCGATGATCTTGTCCTTGGAGAAGAAGCCGGACAGGCCCGGGAAGCCGATGATCGCGAGATAACCGAGACCGAAGGTGACGAAGGTGATCGGCATGTACTTCCGCAGGCCGCCGTAACGCCGCATGTCGACCTCGTCGTTCATGCCGTGCATGACCGAACCGGCGCCGAGGAACAGCCCGGCCTTGAAGAAGCCGTGCGTGACCAGGTGCATGATCGCGAAGGCGTAGCCGATGGGGCCGAGGCCCGCCGCCAGGATCATGTAGCCGATCTGCGACATCGTCGAGCCGGCCAGCGCCTTCTTGATGTCGTCCTTCGCGCAACCGACGATCGCACCGAAGAGGAGCGTGACGGCGCCGACCACGGTGACGACGAGCTGCGCGTCCGGAGCGGCGTTGAAGATGTCGGCGGAGCGGACGATGAGGTAGACACCGGCGGTGACCATCGTGGCCGCGTGGATGAGGGCCGAGACCGGCGTCGGGCCCTCCATCGCGTCCCCGAGCCAGGACTGCAGCGGCACCTGGGCCGACTTGCCGCAGGCCGCGAGGAGCAGCATCAGGGCGATCGCCGTCAGCGTGCCCTCGCTCGTCTCACCGGTCGACTCCAGGACCGGCCCGAAGGCGAAGGTCCCGAAGGTGGTGAACATGATCATGATGGCGATCGACAGGCCCATGTCGCCGACCCGGTTGACCAGGAAGGCCTTCTTCGCGGCGGTGGCCGCGCTGGGCTTGTGCTGCCAGAAGCCGATCAGGAGGTACGAGGCGAGACCGACGCCCTCCCAGCCGAAGTACAGCAGCAGGTAGTTGTCGGCGAGGACGAGGAGCAGCATCGCCGCGAGGAACAGGTTGAGATAGCCGAAGAAGCGGCGCTTGCGCTCGTCGTGCTCCATGTACCCGATCGAGTACACGTGGATCAGCGAGCCCACACCGGTGATCAGCAGCACGAACGTCATCGACAGCTGGTCGAGCTGGAAGGCCATCTCCGCCTGGAAGCCCTCGACGGGGATCCAGGTGTACAGGTGCTGGAACATGGCCCGGTCGTCCGCGCTCTTGCCGAGCATGTCGGCGAAGAGCACGACGCCGATGACGAAGGAGACGGCCGCGAGCAGCGTGCCGAGCACGGGCCCGGCCTTGTCCAGGCGCCGCCCGCCGCACAGCAGGACGACCGCTCCCAGCAGGGGCGCCGCGATGAGCAGCGCAATCAGGTTCTCCACGATTCAGCCCCTCACAGCTTCATCAGGCTGGCGTCGTCGACCGAGGCCGAGTGGCGGGAACGGAACAGCGACACGATGATCGCGAGCCCGACCACGACCTCCGCGGCGGCGACGACCATCGTGAAGAAGGCGATGATCTGGCCGTCGAGGTTGCCGTGCATCCGGGAGAAGGCGACGAACGCGAGGTTGCAGGCGTTGAGCATCAGCTCCACGCACATGAAGACGACGATCGCGTTGCGCCGGATCAGCACCCCGGCCGCACCGATGGTGAACAACAGGGCGGCGAGATAGAGATAGTTGACGGGGTTCACCGCGAGGCCTCCTCTTCGTCCCGGTCCCGGCCGAGCCGCTCCTCGGAGCGCTGCTCCAGCGCCTTGAGGTCGGCCAGTGCCTCGGTGGACACGTCGCGGATCTGGCCGCGCTTGCGCAGCGTCTGCATCACGGTCAGCTCGGCGGGCGTGCCGTCGGGCAGCAGACCGGCGATGTCCACCGCGTTGTGCCGGGCGTAGACACCCGGCGCGGGCAGCGGCGGCACGTGCTTGCCCTCGCGCACGCGCTGCTCGGACAGCTCCCGCTGGGTGCGGGCCCGTTCGGTGCGCTCGCGGTGGGTGAGCACCATCGCGCCGACGGCCGCGGTGATGAGCAGGGCGCCGGTGATCTCGAAGGCGAAGACGTACTTGGTGAAGATGAGGGCGGCGAGGCCCTCCACGTTTCCGCCGTACGCGCTGTTGGCCGCGCCGAGTCCGTTGAACTCGGTCAGGGCGGCCTGGCCGATGCCGGCGATCAGCAGGATGCCGAAACCGAGCCCGCAGGCTGCGGCCCACCAGCGCTGCCCCTTGATGGTCTCCTTCAACGAGTCCGCGGCCGTGACACCGACCAGCATGACGATGAAGAGGAACAGCATCATGATCGCGCCGGTGTAGACGACGATCTGGACGATGCCGAGGAAGTACGCGCCGTTGGCGAGGTAGAAGACCGCCAGGACGATCATCGTGCCGGCCAGACAGAGCGCGCTGTGCATGGCCTTCCTCATCAGGACCGTGCACAGGGCGCCGATGACGGCGACGGTGCCGAGGACCCAGAACTGGAACGCTTCGCCGCTCGACGTCGTGTAGGCGGCAAGGGTGGTGCTCATGCGTCCACCTCTTCCGGTTCGCCCTTCTCCCCCTTGGAGGTGGCGACCTGACGGACCGTGCCCGGCGCGGCCTCCGTGACCAGACCCCGGTAGTAGTCCTGCTCGTCCATCCCCGGGAAAATGGCGTGCGGCGAGTCGACCATGCCCTCCTCCAGGCCCGCGAGGAGCTGCTCCTTGGTGTAGATCAGGTTCTCGCGGGAGGAGTCGGCCAGTTCGAACTCGTTGGTCATCGTCAGCGCCCGCGTGGGGCAGGCCTCGATGCACAGCCCGCACAGGATGCAGCGGGCGTAGTTGATCTGGTAGACGACGCCGTACCGCTCACCCGGGGAGTAGCGCTCCTCGTCGGTGTTGTCCGCGCCCTCCACATAGATGGCGTCCGCGGGACAGGCCCAGGCGCAGAGCTCGCAGCCGACGCACTTCTCGAGGCCGTCGGGGTGACGGTTGAGCTGGTGCCGGCCGTGGAAGCGCGGAGCGGTCGTCTTCTGCTGTTCCGGGTACTGCTCGGTCAGCCGCTTCTTGAACATGGCCTTGAAGGTCACGCCGAAGCCGGCCACCGGATTCTGGAAATCAGACACCGTCCGTCTCCTTTCCCTCACTCGCAGTAGCAGTATCGGGGCCACCACTGACAACGAGGTCCCGGTCGTGCCGGGGCCTGCGCCGGGGTACGGGCGGCAGGGACTGTCCGGGCTTGGGCGGTACGGGGAAGCCGCCGGCCATCGGATCGAAGGGGCGCTCGTCCTCGACCTCGGCCGCCTTGGCCCTCCCGTCGCGGAACATGTCCGCGATGAAGGAGAGGAGGAGGACGGCGATGACGGCGCCGGCGACGTACAGCACGATGTTCTGGAAGGCGACGTTCTCGTTGCGCAGCGCGCGGACGGTGGCGACGAGCATCAGCCACAGCACCGAGACCGGGATGAGGACCTTCCAGCCGAGCTTCATCAGCTGGTCGTAGCGGACGCGGGGCAGGGTGCCGCGGAGCCAGATGAAGAAGAAGAGCAGCAGCTGCACCTTGAGGACGAACCAGAGCATCGGCCACCAGCCGTGGTTCGCGCCCTCCCAGAAGGTGGAGATCGGGTACGGGGCGCGCCAGCCGCCGAGGAAGAGCGTCACGGAGACGGCGGAGACCGTCACCATGTTCACGTACTCGGCGAGCATGAACATCGCGAACTTGATGGAGGAGTACTCGGTGTTGAAGCCACCGACGAGGTCGCCCTCGGACTCCGGCATGTCGAACGGGGCGCGGTTGGTCTCGCCGACCATCGTGACGACGTAGATGATGAACGAGACCGGCAGCAGGACGATGAACCAGCGGTCCGCCTGCGCCTCGACGATCGCCGAGGTCGACATCGACCCGGAGTAGAGGAAGACGGAGGCGAACGCGGCGCCCATGGCGATCTCGTAGGAGATCATCTGCGCGCAGGAGCGCAGACCGCCGAGGAGCGGGTACGTCGAGCCGGAGGACCAGCCGGCGAGCACGATGCCGTAGATGCCGACCGAGGCGATGGCCAGCACGTACAGCATGGCGATCGGCAGGTCGGTGAGCTGCATCGAGGTGCGGTGGCCGAAGATCGAGACCTCGTTGCCGGCCGGACCGAACGGGATCACGGCGATGGCCATGAACGCGGGGGCGGCGGCGATGATCGGCGCGAGGATGTAGACGACCTTGTCGGCGCGCTTGACGACGACGTCCTCCTTGAGCATCAGCTTGATGCCGTCCGCGAGGGACTGGAGGAGACCCCAGGGTCCGTGCCGGTTGGGTCCGACGCGCAGCTGCATCCAGGCGACGACCTTGCGCTCCCACACGATGGAGAACAGCACGGTGATCATCAGGAAGGCGAAGCAGAAGACGGCCTTGATCGCGACGAGCCACCAGGGGTCGGTCCCGAACATGGAGAGGTCTTCAGCAGCGAGCAGCGTGTTCATGCCTGCACCTCCGTCGAAACCGCCGCGCCGATGCGGACCAGGTCGCCCGGGTGGGCGCCGGTGTCGGAGAGGACACCGCCCGCCGTGGAGTTCAGCGGGAGCCAGACCACCCGGTCGGGCATCTCGGTGACCTGGAGCGGCAGTCGGGTCGAGCCGGCCGGGCCGGTGACGGCGAGGAGGTCGCCGTCCTTGACTCCGGTCTCGGCGGCCGTGGCGGCCGAGAGCCGGGCGACGGCCGCGTGGCGGGTGCCGGCCAGGGCCGAGTCGCCCTCCTGGAGACGGCCCAGGTCGAGCAGGAGCCGGTGTCCGGCGAGGACCGCCTCGCCCTCGCCCGGCCGGGGCGCGGCCTGTGCGGGCTCGACGGGCTCGGAGGCCCGCTCGCCCTCCCAGCCGCCGAGCCGGTCCAGCTCCCGGCGGATCGCGCGCAGATCGGGCAGGGCCAGGTGCGCGTCGAGGGCGTCGGCGAGCATGTGCAGCACGCGCGCGTCCGCCGGCGGCAGCGTCCGGGTCATCTGCTCGGGCTTCAGCGCGGCCTCGAAGAGCCGTGCCCGGCCTTCCCAGTTGAGGAAGGTGCCGGGCTTCTCGGCGACCGCGGCGACCGGGAGGATGACGTCCGCCCGCTCGGTGACCTCGCTGGGCCGAAGCTCCAGGGAGACCACGAAGGCCGCGTCGAGCGCCTCACGCGCGCGTGCCGGGTCGGGCAGGTCGCGGACCTCGACGCCGCCGACGAGCAGCGCGCCCAGTTCGCCGGTGGCCGCGGCCTCGACGATCTGGCCGGTGTCGCGGCCGTAGCCGTGCGGGAGTTCGCGCACGCCCCAGGCGGCCGCGACCTCCTCACGCGCGCGTGGGTCGGTCGTGGGGCGGCCGCCGGGCAGCAGCGTCGGGATGGCGCCGGCTTCGAGCGCGCCGCGCTCGCCCGCCCGCCGCGGGATCCACACCAGCATCGCGCCGGTCGCCGTCGCCGTCCGGACGGCCGCGGTCAGTCCGCCGGGCACGGCGGCGAGCCGCTCGCCGACGGCGATGACCGCGCCATCCTTGCGCAGCGCCTCGGCCGCGTGGGTGCCGGCCTCGTCGAGGCCGACCCGGGAGGTGAGGGCGTCCAGCCACTCGGTCTCCGTGCCGGGAGCGGCCGGAAGGAGCGTGCCGCCCGCCTTGACCAGGCCGCGGGTCGCGTGCGAGGCCAGCGCGTAGGTCTTCTGGCCGCTCTTGCGCCAGGCCTTGCGGAGCCGCAGGAAGACGCCGGGGGCCTCCTCCTCGGACTCGAAGCCCACGAGCAGCACCGCCGGGGCGGCTTCGAGGGAGGTGTACGTGACTCCGCTGCCGTCCAGGTCGCGTCCGCGCCCGGCGACGGTGGAGGCCAGGAAGTCGGCCTCCTCGCTGGAGTGGACGCGGGCCCGGAAGTCGACGTCGTTGGTGTCGAGGGCGACCCGGGCGAACTTGGCGTACGCGTAGGAGTCCTCGACGGTCAGTCGCCCGCCGGCCAGGACTCCGGTGCGGCCGCGCACGAGCCCGCGGGCCGCCGCCTCCAGGGCCTCGGGCCAGGAGGCGGCCTCCAGCTCACCGGTCTCGGGGTTCCGTACGAGCGGGGTCGTCAGCCGGTCGCGCTGCTGCGCGTACCGGAAGGCGAACCGCCCCTTGTCGCACACCCACTCCTCGTTGACCTCCGGGTCCTCGGCCGCGAGCCGCCGCATGACCTTGCCGCGCCGGTGGTCCGTACGCGTGGCGCAGCCGCCCGCGCAGTGCTCGCAGACGCTCGGCGAGGAGACGAGGTCGAAGGGGCGGGAGCGGAACCGGTACGCCGCCGAGGTCAGCGCGCCGACCGGGCAGATCTGGATCGTGTTCCCGGAGAAGTACGACTCGAAGGGGTCGCCCTCGCCGGTGCCGACCTGCTGGAGGGCGCCGCGCTCGACCAGCTCGATCATCGGGTCGCCGGCGATCTGGTTGGAGAACCGGGTGCAGCGCGCGCAGAGGACGCACCGCTCGCGGTCGAGCAGCACCTGGGTCGAGATCGGTACCGGCTTCTCGTAGGTCCGCTTGTGGCCCTCGAAGCGGGACTCCGACTGCCCGTGGGACATCGCCTGGTTCTGCAGCGGGCACTCGCCGCCCTTGTCGCAGACAGGGCAGTCGAGCGGGTGGTTGATGAGCAGCAGCTCCATCACGCCGTGCTGGGCCTTCTCGGCGACCTGCGAGGTCAGCTGCGACTTCACCACCATGCCGTCGGTGCAGGTGATGGTGCAGGACGCCATCGGCTTGCGCTGGCCCTCGACCTCGACGATGCACTGCCGGCAGGCGCCGGCCGGGTCGAGGAGCGGGTGGTCGCAGAACCGCGGGATCTCGATGCCGAGCTGCTCGGCGGCGCGGATGACCAGGGTCCCCTTGGGGACGGAGATCTCGGCGCCGTCGATGGTCAGCGTGACCATGTCCTCCGGCGGTACCGCCGGGGAACCGCCGCCCGCGGGGCCGGCCGTGGTGACCGTCATGCCGTCACCTCCTTGTGGTTGTCCGCCCAGGCGGTCGACTTGGCCGGGTCGAAGGGGCAGCCCCGGCCGGTGATGTGCTGCTCGTACTCCTCGCGGAAGTACTTCAGCGAGGAGAAGATCGGGGAGGCCGCGCCGTCGCCGAGCGCGCAGAACGACTTGCCGTTGATGTTGTCGGCGATGTCGTTGAGCTTGTCGAGGTCGGACATCACGCCCTTCCCCGCCTCGATGTCACGGAGCAACTGCACCAGCCAGTAGGTGCCTTCGCGGCAGGGTGTGCACTTGCCGCAGGACTCGTGGGCGTAGAACTCGGTCCACCGGGTCACCGCGCGGACCACACAGGTGGTCTCGTCGAAGCACTGGAGCGCCTTCGTGCCGAGCATCGAGCCGGCCGCGCCCACGCCCTCGTAGTCCAGCGGGACGTCGAGGTGCTCGTCGGTGAACATCGGGGTGGAGGAGCCGCCCGGGGTCCAGAACTTCAGCCGGTGCCCGGGGCGCATGCCGCCGCTCATGTCGAGGAGCTGGCGCAGCGTGATCCCGAGCGGGGCCTCGTACTGGCCCGGCGAGGCGACGTGCCCGCTGAGCGAGTAGAGGGTGAAGCCCGGGGACTTCTCGCTGCCCATCGACTTGAACCAGTCCTTGCCCCGGTTGAGGATCGCGGGAACGGAGGCGATGGACTCGACGTTGTTCACCACGGTGGGGCAGGCGTACAGACCGGCGACCGCGGGGAAGGGCGGACGGAGCCGGGGCTGGCCGCGCCGTCCTTCGAGCGAGTCGAGCAGCGCGGTCTCCTCGCCGCAGATGTACGCGCCGGCGCCCGCGTGCACGGTGATGTCGAGGTTCAGGCCGCTGCCGAGGATGTTCCGGCCGAGGAGGCCGGCGTCGTACGCCTCGCGCACCGCCTCGTGCAGGCGGCGCAGGACGGGCACGACCTCGCCGCGCAGGTAGATGAACGCGTGCTCGGAGCGGATCGCGTAGCAGGCGATGATCATTCCCTCGATGAGGGAGTGCGGGTTGGCGAAGAGGAGCGGGATGTCCTTGCAGGTGCCCGGCTCGGACTCGTCGGCGTTGACGACGAGGTAGTGCGGCTTGCCGTCGCCCTGCGGAATGAACTGCCACTTCATCCCGGTGGGGAAGCCCGCGCCGCCACGGCCGCGCAGGCCGGAGTCCTTGACGTACGCGATGAGGTCGTCGGGCGTCATCGCGAGGGCCTTCTTCAGACCCTCGTACCCCTCGTGCCTCTTGTACGTCTCCAGGGTCCAGGCGTTGGGCTGGTCCCAGAACGCCGAGAGGACCGGCGCCAGAAGCTTCTCGGGGCTGCTGTTGTTGATCTCGGCTGCCAAGGTCATCACTCCCCCTCCCCACTGGCCGATTCGCCGCGCGGGTGGACGATCTTGTGGTGCGGGGTCTCGCCCTTGGCCAGTCGCAGCCCGACGAGCGAGGCCGGGCCGGCCCCTCCGGTGGCCTCGACGGCCCCCTCGCGCTCGTCGGGGAAGCCGGCCAGGATGCGCGCGGTCTCCTTGTACGTGCACAGCGGCGCGCCTCGCGTCGGCTCGACCGGGCGGCCGGCCCTCAGGTCGTCGACGATCTTCTTGGCGGACTGGGGCGTCTGGTTGTCGAAGAACTCCCAGTTGACCATCACGACGGGCGCGAAGTCGCAGGCCGCGTTGCACTCGATGTGCTCCAGCGTGACCTTGCCGTCCTCGGTCGTCTCGTTGTTGCCGACGCCGAGGTGCTCCTTGAGCTCCTCGAAGATGGCGTCGCCGCCCATGACCGCGCAGAGCGTGTTGGTGCAGACCCCGACCTGGTAGTCGCCGGAGGGCTTGCGCCGGTACATCGTGTAGAAGGTGGCGACCGCGGTGACCTCGGCGGTGGTCAGGCCGAGGATCTCGGCGCAGAACTTCATGCCGGTACGGGTCACATGGCCCTCCTCCGCCTGCACCAGGTGCAGCAGCGGCAGGAGCGCGGAGCGGGACCCCGGATAGCGGGCGATGATCTCCTTGGCGTCCGCCTCCAGCCGGGTTCGTACCTCGGCCGGGTAGTCGGGGGCGGGGAGCTGGGGCATCCCGAGACTGGTCTGTCCGTCCGTCATCGGTCGACGCCTCCCATCACGGGGTCGATGGACGCGACGGCGACGATGACGTCGGCGACCTGGCCGCCCTCGCACATCGCCGCCATGGCCTGCAGGTTGGTGAAGGACGGGTCGCGGAAGTGGACCCGGTAGGGGCGGGTGCCGCCGTCGGAGACGACGTGCACGCCGAGCTCGCCCTTGGGGGACTCGACGGCCGCGTACGCCTGTCCGGCGGGGACGCGGAAGCCCTCGGTGACGAGCTTGAAGTGGTGGATCAGGGCCTCCATGGAGGTGCCCATGATCTTCTTGATGTGGTCGAGGGAGTTGCCGAGTCCGTCCGGGCCGAGCGCGAGCTGCGCGGGCCAGGCGATCTTCTTGTCGCCGACCATGACCGGGCCGGGCTCCAGCCGGTCGAGGCACTGCTCGACGATCCGCAGCGACTGCCGCATCTCCTCCAGGCGGACGAGGAAGCGGCCGTAGGAGTCGCAGGTGTCGGCGGTCGGGATGTCGAACTCGTAGTTCTCGTAGCCGCAGTACGGGTCCGTCTTGCGCAGGTCGTGCGGGAGGCCCGCGGAGCGCAGGATCGGTCCGGTGGCGCCGAGCGCCATGCAGCCGCTGAGGTCGAGGTAGCCGACGTCCTGCATACGGGCCTTGAAGATGGGGTTGCCGGTGGCGAGCTTGTCGTACTCCGGCAGGTTCTTCTTCATGGTCTTCACGAACTCGCGCACGGCGTCGACGGCGCCGGGCGGGAGGTCCTGGGCGAGGCCGCCGGGGCGGATGAACGCGTGGTTCATGCGCAGGCCGGTGATCAGCTCGTACAGGTCCAGGATCATCTCGCGGTCCCGGAAGCCGTAGATCATGATCGTGGTCGCGCCCAGCTCCATACCGCCGGTGGCGATGCACACCAGGTGGGAGGAGAGCCGGTTGAGCTCCATGAGGAGGACGCGGATGACGCTGGCGCGGTCCGGGATCTGGTCGGTGATGCCGAGCAGCTTCTCGACGCCCAGGCAGTACGCCGTCTCGTTGTAGAACGAGGTGAGGTAGTCCATGCGCGTGACGAAGGTGGTGCCCTGCGTCCAGGTCCGGAACTCGAGGTTCTTCTCGATGCCGGTGTGGAGGTAGCCGATTCCGCAGCGGGCCTCGGTGACGGTCTCGCCGTCGATCTCCAGGATCAGCCGCAGCACGCCGTGCGTGGACGGGTGCTGGGGACCCATGTTGACGATGATCCGCTCGTCGTCGGCCTTGGCGGCGGACTCGACGACCTCTTCCCAGTCGCCACCGGTGACCGTGTAGACGGTGCCTTCGGTGGTCTCGCGTGCGGAGGCATGTTCGGTGCTCATCAGCTGTACGACCTCCGCTGGTCAGGAGCCGGGATCTGGGCGCCCTTGTATTCGACGGCGATGCCGCCGAGGGGGTAGTCCTTGCGCTGCGGGAAGCCCTGCCAGTCGTCCGGCATCATGATCCGGGTGAGGGCGGGGTGGCCGTCGAAGACGATGCCGAAGAAGTCGTACGTCTCGCGCTCGTGCCAGTCGTTGGTCGGATAGACCGCGACGAGCGACGGGATGTGCGGGTCGGCGTCCGGGGCGGACACCTCCAGCCGGATCAGCCGGCCGTGGGTGAGCGAGCGCAGGTGGTACACGGCATGCAGCTCGCGGCCCTTGTCGCCGAGGTAGTGGACGCCGGAGACGCCCGTACAGAGCTCGAAGCGCAGGGCGGGGTCGTCGCGCAGGGTGCGGGCGACCCGGACGAGGTGCTCGCGGGCGATGTAAAAGGTCAGCTCGTCCCGGTCGACGACGGTCTTCTCGATCGCGTTCTCCGGCAGGAGTCCCTGCTCGTCGAGGGCGCCCTCGAGCTCGTCGGCGACCTCGTCGAACCAGCCGCCGTAGGGGCGGGCGGCCGCGCCGGGGAGGCGTACGGAGCGGACGAGGCCGCTGTAGCCGGAGGTGTCGCCGCCGTTGTTGGCGCCGAACATCCCGCGCTGGACGCGGACCTCCTCACCGTGCTCCCCGCGCTGCCCGGGCAGGTTCTGCTCGGAGAGCTCCTTCTCGGGGTTCGGAGTTTCGTCGCTCACCGGAGCAGACCCTTCATCTCAATGGTCGGCAGGGCCTTGAGCGCCGCTTCCTCCGCCTCGCGGGCCGCTTCCTCCGCGTTCACGCCGAGCTTGGAGGTCTGGATCTTCTGGTGGAGCTTGAGAATCGCGTCCATCAGCATCTCCGGGCGCGGCGGGCACCCCGGCAAATAGATGTCAACCGGAACAATGTGGTCAACGCCCTGCACAATCGCGTAATTGTTGAACATTCCGCCCGAAGACGCGCAAACCCCCATGGAGATGACCCACTTGGGGTTGGGCATCTGGTCGTAGACCTGCCGCAGGACGGGCGCCATCTTCTGGCTGACGCGCCCGGCCACGATCATCAGGTCGGCCTGGCGCGGAGATCCGCGGAAGACCTCCATGCCGAAGCGCGCCAGGTCGTACCGCCCCGCGCCGGTCGTCATCATCTCGATGGCGCAGCAGGCCAGGCCGAAGGTCGCGGGGAAGACGGACGCCTTGCGCACCCAGCCCGCGGCCTGTTCGACCGTCGTCAGCAGAAAGCCGCTCGGCAGCTTCTCTTCGAGTCCCATAGGTGCCCCTCAGCCCCTCAGTCCCATTCCAGGCCGCCGCGCCGCCACACGTAGGCGTAGGCGACGAAGACGGTGAGCACGAAGAGCAACATCTCCACGAGCCCGAAAAGCCCCAGGGCGTCGAAGGTGACGGCCCAGGGGTAGAGGAAGACGATCTCGATGTCGAAGACGATGAAGAGCATCGCCGTCAGGTAGTACTTGATGGGGAAGCGGCCACCTCCGGCCGGCGTCGGCGTCGGCTCGATGCCGCACTCGTACGCCTCAAGCTTTGCCCTGTTGTACCGCTTTGGGCCGATTAGCGTGGCCATGACCACGGAGAAGATCGCAAACCCCGCACCCAGGGCACCGAGCACGAGGATGGGCGCGTACGCATTCACGCTCCTCGCTCCTTCCAGTCGTCCTTGACCGTTGGACCGCACGGTCGGGCCTCGAAGATCGCCCCCATGTGAGGCAGTTCACAAGCCCGACTGCCCCGCATCTTATGCCCGCCCCTCTGTGATCTGCGACACGGGGTACACCAAGGACTTTGTGATCTCCACCACCTGACGAAGGATCATGAAGTCGGATGAGCGGTGATCTTGGCACTCGAAGCGCCCAGGTGATCACCAGATGTGACATCCGGACCGGAAAGCGCTGGTCGGAGGGGGTGGCGCACTATCAAGAGGTGGGCCATGCAAGCAAATTGGCACTGGATGCCACGCAGGTGATAAAGCAACCGCCCGTCGCCCGGTCGGGGGCACTCGCGGACGAGAGTGGACGCGTGCGCTCTTTCACGAGCCGGATGTGACCTGCACCACACCCTCACCCGTCCGGAGAAAGCGGGGCTTGGCCATCGGTGTGAAGAGGTGGTAAGCGGCGGTCAATTCGGACGTTTCGCGGAAAACCCGTGATCAAGGGCTTGATCGGCCATGCCCGTATTGTCCGTTACGGCGTCAATAAGGGCGCCAGGTAAGCGGATTATGTGGTTCCGAACGTAACTGTGGCGCAACCCACGTTTCTTGAAGGGAACCGTGAAGCCCTGATAGCGGTTGTACTCATGTCCCACACCGCTCACATACCCAGCCACCGGAAGCCCCGCCGCAGCGCCTCGAAGCTCGCGCTCCGGGCAGGAGTTGCCGGTGGCGTCCTCAGCACCATCGCGGTGGCCGGTGCTGCCGGGCCGGCGAATGCCGAGCCGGTGACCGAGACCATCGAGATGCCCACGCTCGGTTCCCTCGACATCGACCTGGCGAGCGCCGTCTCCGCGTCGGCCGAGGCCTCCCAGCAGGAGGCCCTCGACCTGAGCCTGCAGGCCCAGGAGAACGCCGCCATCGAGAAGGCCGCCAAGGAGGCCAAGAAGGCCAAGGCGGAGGCCGACCGCAAGGCCGAGGCCGAGAAGGCCGAGAAGGCCCGCGCCGAGGCCCGCGAGCGCGCCTCCCGCACCCAGGCGCGCACCTCGCTCTCCGCGTCCTCCGACAGCGGCTCGTCGTCCAGCGCCGACAGCAGCTCGCAGGTGGCCACCGGCTCCGCCGCGGCGATCGTCGCCTTCGCCCGCGCCCAGGTCGGCGACGCCTACATCTCCGGCGGCACCGGCCCCAACTCCTGGGACTGCTCCGGTCTCGTCCAGGCCGCCTACCGCCAGGCCGGCGTCGACCTGCCGCGCATCTCCAGCTCCCAGTCGTCCATGGGCACGTCCGTCTCGCTGAGCAACCTGCAGCCGGGCGACATCCTGTACTGGGGCAGCCGCAGCGGCTCGTACCACGTGGCGATCTACGTGGGCGGCGGCAAGTACGTCGGTGCGCAGAACCCGTCGACCGGTGTCGTCGAGCGCTCCCTGGACTGGGACATGCCCTCCGGCGCGGTCCGGATCCTCTGATCACCCGCATCGCGAAGCACGACGAAGGCCGTCACTCCTCGGGGGAGTGACGGCTTTTCGCCGTTTGCCCTCTTTGCGCCTTACTTACGGAACGCCTCGATGATCCGGGCGTAGCTGTCACCGCCGTGGCCCGCGTCGACCGCGGCCCGCATCAGCTCCAGGTGCAGCTCCGGCAGCCGGTTGTCGATGCCGCGCGCCTCCCCCGCGTGCAGCAGATGCCCGATGGCGGCCACCTGGACGTCGATCGTGGCGTCCGCGCCCGGGTACTCCCCCGCGTCGATCTGCTCGGCGTACCCGGTCATGAACCAGGAGACCGTCCTCATCCAGCGGGTGGCCACCGCCGTGAAGTCCCGGGCCGGCACCCCGTCGGCGCCCGCGAGGGCGGTGGCGTGCAGCCAGCCGCCGAAGACCGACCACATGAGGCCGAGCAGTCCGGCGTCGTAGAGCGAGGCGAGGCCCGCGTCCGCGCCCAGGTCCACCGGGTCGCCGAGGACGGCCAGCGTCACGCGGTGCTCGGCGAGGAGCTCGGGCGCACCCGCGTAAAGGATCATGTTGGCGCTGTCGCCGACCCCGGGCGGCGTCGTCATGACGGCGCCGTCGAGATAGCCGATGCCGTGCTCCGCCGCCCACTCCGCCTCGGCGCGGGCCTGCTCGGGCGAGCCGGTGGTGAGGTTGACCAGGACCCGGCCCCGCAGCGACTCGGCCACGGGGGCCAGGAGTTCGCGTACGGCGGCGAAGTCGAGGACGCAGACCACGACCAGTTCGCTCGCGGTGACCGCCTCGGCGACGCCGGCCGCGCGGACGGCCCCGCGGGCGACCAGGGCGTCGGCCTTCTCCGGAGTGCGGTTGAAGACGGTGGTGCGGTGGCCGGCGGCGAGGAAGGCGTCGGCGAGGGCGGAGCCCATCTGTCCGAGGCCGATGACCGTGATGTTCTGTGCGTTCATGGACTCCACGCTCGCAGCGGCGGAATCCGGCCGACAGTGGCAGGGCTGACGACGGGCGCACGATTCCTGCCGTAGCGTCGGCGGTATGAGTACGGGAGTCGTCGCCATCGCCGTCGTACCGGACCGGCGGATCGGAACGTCGCTGTGGGAGCTGTACGAACTCTCCCTCGCGTGCGGGGTCTTCGGCATCCCGCACCCCGACCTCGCCGACCCCTGGTACGAGCTTCGGCTCTGCGGAAACTCCGGTGACGCCGGGGTCTTCTCCCTGCGGACCGACCATGGTCTCGACGGACTCGTGGGCGCGGACACCGTCATCGTGCCGTCGGTGCCCGACGCGGTCGTGGAGGACGGCGAGGAGGTGCCGGCCGAGCTGGTCGAGGCGCTGCGCGCGGCCGCCGCCTCCGGCGCACGGATGGTGTCCCTGTGCACGGGCGCCTTCGCGCTCGCCGCCGCCGGACTCCTCGACGGCCGCCGGGCCACCGCCCACTGGCAGCACACCGGGCAGCTGGCCGCCCGCCACCCCGAGGTGATCGTGGACGACTCCGTCCTCTACACGGACGAGGGAAGCGTGCTGACGAGCGCGGGAGCCACCGCCGCGCTCGACCTGTGCCTGCATCTCGTGCGCAAGGACCTCGGCGCCACGATCGCGGGGCAGCTCGCCCGGCGCCTGGTCGTGCCTGCGCACCGCACCGGCGGGCAGGCACAGTTCATCGAGGCACCGCTGCCGCCGAGCGACGGCGACAGCCTGGGACCCGTCCTGCAGTGGGCGACCGAGAACCTCGCCGACCCGCTGACCGTCGACGACCTCGCCCGGCGGGCCCGGATGAGCCCGCGCACCTTCCACCGGCGGGTGCAGGAGGCGTACGGCACCACGCCGTTGCAGTGGCTCCTGCAGCAGCGGGTGGCCCGCGCCCAGACCCTGCTCGAGTCCACCGACCTGCCGGTGGAGCTGGTCGGCGACCGCAGCGGCCTGGGCACGTCGGCCAATCTGCGGCGCCACTTCACCCGTACGGTCGGGGTCTCCCCCTCCGACTACCGGCGCGCGTTCCGGTTCAGCGACGCAGCGCCTCCGCGGGCGCGATCCGCGACGCCCGCCACGCCGGATACAGCCCGGCTATCACCCCGGTGACCAGTCCGATCGCCGGGGCCGCGGCCACCGTCGCCGAGTGCACGACCGGTGTCCAGTCCCGGACGAGCGCCACGGCGATCACCGTCGAGACACCCAGCGCCGTGCCGACCAGCCCGCCGACCGCCCCCAAAGCACCTGATTCCGTGAGGAACTGGACGGTGATGTGCCGTCCTCGGGCGCCCAGGGCCCGGCGCAGACCGATCTCCCCGGTCCGCTCCAGCACCGCCACCAGCGTGGTGTTGGCGATCCCGACCGCGCCGATCACCAGACAGATGGCGGCCAGCAGCAGGAAGAGCTGATTGAGGTCGTCGGTCACGCCGGCCCGGAGCGTCCTCGGATCCGGCGGCGGGATCGCCTTCAGATACTCCGGATGGTCCGGGCGCAGCGCCACCGGCGCCTCGTGCGCGACCTGCTCGGCCGCGCCCGCCCGGGTCGCGATCAGCATCTTCGCGTCGCCCTGCTGAGGTGGCCCCCACAGCTTCTCGGCGGTGGTCCGCGGCACCGTCACCGACATCAGCACATCGGCCCGGCGCTTCACGTCGTCGATGATCCCCGCGACGGTGAACGGCTCGTCGCCGATGAAGACCGCCGGACTCGTCTCCAGGGTGGTGATGCCGAGCCGGGCGGCCACGGACGCCCCGAGCACCACCACCGGCTGGCCGCTCTTCGAGGCGAAATCGTCGTAGAGCCGCCCCTGGGCCAGCTTCGGCACCGCGGCGTGCAGCGCGCCCGGGGAGGCGGCCACCACATCGATCTGTTCGCCGCCCGCTCCGTCGCCGACCGGCGCGGACCGTACCGTCGTGCCGGGTTCCAGCCGGACCGTCCAGTACACCCCGGCGTGCTCGACGCCGCCGAGCCGCTCGATCCGGGCGTCCGCGTCGGCCGGGAAGGCGGGATCGGCGAACTCGTTCTGCTCCTGGGCGATGTCCTCCACGGTGACCTCGGTGGCGGTCAGCAGATTGAACCGGGAGTCGATCTGCGAGGACGTCGTCGCGGTCAGCCCGAGGATGGCCACGAAGGTGCCCACGCCCAGGACGGTGCCGAGCGCGGTGAGCGCCGAGCGGCCCGGGCGCTGGAGCATCCCCGCGACGGCCTCGGACAGCACGTCCCGGGCGGTGAGCCGGGACGGCTCCACCACACGCGGTGTGGATCTGCGCAGGCGCATCCGGCTCACCCCACCCTCGCCGACTCGCTCAGCACCCCGTCGCGGATGGTCACGGTCCGCTCGCCGCGCGCCGCCACCTCCGCGTCATGGGTGATGACCACGATCGTCATGCCCGAGGCGTGCAGTTCGCCGAGGAGTCCGAGGACGGATTCGGCGTTGTCCGAGTCGAGGTTTCCGGTCGGCTCGTCGCACAGCAGCAGCGAGGGGCGTCCGGCCAGCGCGCGGGCGATGGCCACGCGCTGGCGCTCGCCGCCCGACAGCCGGCCGGGCAGCGCGTCGACGCGGTGGCCGAGGCCGACCCGTTCCAGGGAGGAACGGGCCCGCGCCCGGCGCTCGGCGCGCGGCACGGCCGAGTACACCATCGAGAGCATCACGTTCTCCGTCGCGCTGCGGTGGGGCAGCAGATGGAAGGACTGGAAGACGAAACCGATGCGGCGGCCGCGGAGCGCCGTACGGTCGCCGTCGCGCAGCCCGGCGGTGTCGATGCCGTCCAGCAGATAGGTGCCGCCAGTGGGCGCGTCGAGCAGTCCGGCGACGTTCAGGAAGGTGGACTTGCCGGAGCCGGAGGGCCCGACGATCGTGATGAACTCGCCCTTCTCCACGACGAGTTCACACGGCCGAAGCGCGGTGACCGGCGGCGGCCCCGGGTACGTGAGACTGACCTGGCGGAACTCCATGACGGGGGTGGCCGGGGACGGACCTGTGCGGGGGTCGGGGCCCTGATCCGGGCCGCTCACGAGCTGCCCTTGGACGCGCCCGCGGCTCCGCCGGGGTTGATCCCGGTGACGACCTTGTCACCCTCCTTGAGGGCACCGTCCGTGAGCGGGGTGACCTCCACGAAACCGTCGCCGGTCGTGCCGGTCCGTACCTCGATCCGCTCCTGCCTGCCCGTCCCGTCGACGGTGGTGACGACGGTCTTCCCGTCGGATCCCGCCGAGACCGCCGTGATCGGGACGACCAGCGCCTTGCCGTCGGTGGACGCGGCCTCGATGGTCAGCCGCACCTCCTGGCCGGCGAGTTCGGAGGGCAGCTCCCCGGTCGGCTGGGCCGTGAAGAGGTAGCCGACCGCGCCGGAGGCTCCGCCACCGCCCGCGTTCCCGTCGTCGTCGCCACCGCCCCCGTCCTGTGGGGCGCCGTCCTGCGCATCCTGCTGCCGGGTGGGCGAGTCGGCGACGGAGACGACCTTCGCGGCGATCTCCCTGCCCGAGTTCTCCTCCAGGATCTTCACCTTCTGGCCGGCTCTGACCATGCCCTTCTGGTGGTCCTGAAGATGGCCCTGCGCCACCAGCTTCCCGGAGGACAGGGTCATCACCGTCCCGTCGACCTGCGCCCCGGGCCGTGCCGCGACGGACGCGACCCGTGCGGGGAAGCCCTGCACGAAGACGACCTCCCCGGCCGGAAGCATCGGACCGGCCGCGGCCCGCGCCTTGGCCAGGGCTGTACGGGCGGTCCGCAGATCCGCGTCGGCCCGGTCGCGCGCCTTGCGCAGGGTCTTGTCCTGGGCCTGGTCCGTGTTGGCCCTCAGGGCGTCGCGGGCGTCCTCGGCGGCCCGTTCTGCTCCGGTGACCGCGGCCTTGGCGCCGTCGACGGCCGCGCCGTCGTCGTCCACGGCCGGCTTCGGGTCGTAGCCGACGGCGGCGTAGAAGTCCTCGACCGCGTTCTTCGTCCCCTCGCCGAACGTGCCCTTGGCGTCGCCGCCTCGGCCGTGGCCGAGCGCGGCCAGACCCTCCTGGAGCTGCTTCACGTCGTCGCCGGTGGCTCCGGGCTTGAGGTCCCGGTAGACCGGCAGCCCGCCCTTCAGCACGAAGACGGGCCGACCGGATATCTCCAGGAGGACCTGGCCCTGCCGGACGGTGTCGCCGCTCTTGACCGGGACCTTGGTGACGACCGGGGCACCACTGCCCTCGCCGCCCGAGGCCACCGGCGCGACCTGCACGGTCTGACCGGCCGCGACGGTGCCCCGCAGGACCACCGTCTCGGCGAGGACCCGCTTCTCGACCCGGGCGATCAGAACGTCCGGAGGAGGCGGTTCGGCGTCCGCCGCCACCTGGGAGGGCGACTTGATGAACGTCCCGGCGACGATCCCGCCCCCGGTCAGCACCACCGCGCCGACGACCAGACCGACGACCCAGAAGCGGCCGCGCGAGAGCCGGGAGCCTTCGGAGACGGCCTCGCGTGTGGGCGTGGCCCCGGGCGAGGTCTCCTCAGCCACCGACGACCGTCCCGCCGCTGGTGCCACCGGCCGCCGGGGAGCACTTCTTCAGGGCCTCGATCACCTTCTGGTCGCCCTTGATCTTCTCGCCCAGCGCGCCGTCGAGCGCCACCTCCCCGGTCTTGGGGTCGGGGTCCGGGTAGTCCGTGACGCCTTCCTTGCGCACGCACTCGGAGATCTTCCTCGCCTCGGCGAGCGCCGCCGGGTCGGCCTGGCCCTGGGCCGGCAGCTTGCTCGCGCAGGCCGCCTCCGCCTTCGTGATCGCGTCGGGCTTGTTGGCGTCCTTGTCGACGCGCTTCTCGCCGCTCCCGGTGTCCTGGAGCGTGAGGCCCTGCGCGGCCAGGCAGTCGTAGTACCCGGCCCAGTCCGCGGTCTTCTCCGAGGGAGAGACGGACGCGGCCGGGGGCGGCGTGCTCGCGCCACCCTTGTTCGGGGATGCGCCGTCCCCTGTGCTCGCGCATCCCGCGAGCCCGAAGGCGGCGATCAGCAGAGGTACGACGGCCGTACGGCGTGTCATCAGAGTGGTCCTTCCGGGAGGGCTTCCCATGCATGGGGGAACGCGCGATGAGGGGCCGTCGCGGCGCTGCGCTACGTCGCGTCATGGCCCCTGCGCGGGAACGGCCGGCGCCCGGCGGGCGACTCGGCACCGTCAGGATAGCCACGGGTAGTCGTGCCGGTAACTGTCTCAACGGACAGTGGACTAGCGCCTGTTGGTGCTGTTCGCTCTTTAGCGGCGGCCCACTCGGGTCGCAGACACCACACCAGCACCATCGATATGAAAGGCACCACCATGCAGCGCACTGCTATCCGTCGCGTCGCCGCCACGGCGATCGCGCTCGCCGCCATCGGCGCGGGCGCCCTCGCCACCGCGGGCTCCGCCTCGGCGGCCACCGGCAAGAACGGCTACCTGGAGAGTGGCGAGTTCGGCCTGTACTACAACTCCGGCCTGAACGGCGCGGTGTTCGACCTGTACGTCTCGGACTCCAACTTCTCCGGCGACACCTTCCCCGGCCCGGGTGCCGGCGCGGGTCAGTCCGCCAACGACAACACGGCCTCCTACTGGAACCGTGACTCGAACGTCTGGTGGGTGTACACCGACGCCAACGCCGGTGGCATCGAGGGCAGCCTCCCCGTCGGCTACAGCGGCGACGCTTCGTCGAACTTCAAGAACAAGATCTCCTCGGCCTACTACTACAAGGCCCGTTGATCAGCACTGATCGACCCGTCGGACGGCCTGTAGGCATCGCCGACGACATGTAGCGACACAGGAGCCGTTGCTCTGCCCGAAAGAGGCGGGCAGAGCAACGGCTTCGCCCATGGTAGCCACGCACATTCCTCTGGAGCAGCCCCATGCGCCCACTCGCCACGCGCGCCTCCGTCCTTCTGCTGAGCGCCACGCTTCTCACCGCCTGCTCCTCGTCGGACTCCGGTGGCGGCGACCCCAAGAGCGAGCCACAGATCGGCGCGGTGCCCAAGCTGCTCCGGACGGCCGGGCTCTCGTACCCGCTGGACACCTACGAGACCACCCACGAACAGCAACAGCAGCTCCAGAAGGCCCAGAACCGGCTGATCGGCCAGTGCATGAAGCGGTTCGGTTTCTCCTACGAGCCGCCCCCGCCCGTCGAGTCGGGCCGCGGGTCCGGATCGGACGACTCCCGCTACGGCCTCACCGATGCCGACAAGGCGGCTCGGCACGGCTACGACACACGCGGAGGCGTCGAGCCTCCGGCGAAGCCGGCGGCTCCTTCCCTCAGCGCCACCGGACAGCTCGCCCTCAGCGGCCCGGACGCCAAGGGCGGCTCGGCTCAGCCGATGAGCTGGGAGGAGGCGCAGGGGGTGGACAGCGGCAAGGTCGTCAACGGGCAGAAGGTGCCCATCGGGGGCTGCAACCGGGAGAGTTACCTCAAGCTCTACGCCCCGAAGAAGGGTGCGGTCGACGTCATGTTCGTCTTCAACGTCACCGCCGACGCCTTCACCCGTGCCCGCGAGGACTCCCGCGTCGCGGAGGCGTTCAAGGCGTGGTCGGCCTGCATGGCCGAGAAGGGGTACAAGACGGACGACCCCGTGAGCCCCCAGGAGGACCTCGGGATCGCCTCGGACACCTACGGAAGCCCGAAGGCCATCGCCGCCGCCAAGCAGGATGTCGCCTGCAAGGATCGAGCCAACCTCGTCGGCGTCTGGTACACGGTCGAGACCGCCTATCAGCAGCGGAACATCGAGCAGAACGCCGAGACTCTGAACCAGGCGAAGACCGAGCTGGGAGACCGTTTGAAGCTGGCGACGACGCTGAACGGCTGATCAGCAAAGCACCCAGACCGGCCGGAAACCGACTGATCAGCACGTCGGTTTCCGGCCGTTCGGGCGAGGACCATCAGGCGAGACGGGCAATGGATTCCGCCTCGCCGGGGGTTACGGTCACTGGCGCGACGCCGCGCCGTCGCACCGTGCACGCCGTTGCACGGTGCTCAACGAATGCCGTCTCTGGGGGGGGACAGACATGCATCGTCATGGCCAGTACTACAACCCGACACGTCCTACGGAAGCCGACGAGGAGAGATCCGGCCGGGTCAACCCGGTCACCGCTGCCCTGAACCGGCTGGATCTCCTCACCGACCGCGAGCGGGAAGTCCTCTCGGCCATGCCCGGTGGCGAGTCCAACACGGACCTCGCCGTACGGCTCGGCATCACCGAACGCACCGTCAAGTTCCATGTCACGAACATGCGCGAGAAGCTCGGCGGGCTCTCCCGTCTCCAGCTCCACCTGCTGGCCCTGCTGGCGGAGATCGTCTGGCCGGGCCGTCTTTGTCGCCCCTCCGGAGCCGGGCGGGCGACGCAGCCGACGACCGTGATCGCCCGAGGACTGCTGCTGAGGCGCACTCCCGAGGTCAGAACCTGCCCGTGACACGCGGATGCCCCCGACGACAGGCGTCGGGGGCATCACCCGTTCGTGGGCGGCCGTGGCCGCGGCACCGGCTCAGGCCTTCGGGGCCACCTTCGACAGGCCGTTGATGATCCGGTCCATCGCGTCGCCACCGGTCGGGTCCGTGAGGTTCGCGAGCATCTTCAGCGTGAACTTCATCAGGACCGGGTGGGTCAGACCGCGCTGCGTCGCGATCTTCATGATCTTCGGGTTGCCGATGATCTTCACGAAGGCGCGGCCGAGCGTGTAGTACCCGCCGTAGGTGTCCTTGAGGATCTTCGGGTAGTTGTGCAGGGCCAGTTCGCGCTGCGCCGGGGTCGACCGGGCGTGCGCCTGCACGATGACGTCGGCCGCGATCTGGCCCGACTCCATCGCGTAGGCGATGCCCTCGCCGTTGAACGGGTTGACCAGGCCGCCCGCGTCACCGACGAGCAGCAGGCCCTTGGTGTAGTGCGGCTGGCGGTTGAAGGCCATCGGCAGGGCGGCGCCGCGGATCGGCGTCGTCATGTTCTCCGGGGTGTAGCCCCAGTCCTCCGGCATCGAGGCGCACCAGGCCTTGAGGACCTCGCGCCAGTCCAGCTCCTTGAAGGCGGAGGAGGAGTTCAGGATGCCGAGGCCGACGTTGGACGTGCCGTCGCCCATGCCGAAGATCCAGCCGTAGCCGGGCAGCAGCCGGTCCTGCGGTCCGCGCCGGTCCCACAGCTCCAGCCAGGACTCCAGGTAGTCGTCGTCGTGGCGGGGGCTGGTGAAGTACGTCCGTACCGCCACGCCCATCGGCCGGTCCTCGCGCCGGTGCAGGCCCATGGCGAGCGAGAGCCGGGTCGAGTTGCCGTCGGCGGCGACGACGAGCGGCGCGTGGAAGGTGACCTCGCGCTTGTCCTCGCCGAGCTTGGCGGTCACACCGGTGATCCGTCCGGTGCGGTCGTCGATGATCGGGGCACCGACGTTGCAGCGCTCGTACAGCCGCGCGCCGGCCTTCTGCGCCTGCCGGGCGAGCTGCTCGTCGAAGTCGTCCCGCTTGCGGACGAGTCCGTAGTCCGGGTACGAGGCGAGGTCCGGCCAGTCGAGCTGGAGCCGGACGCCGCCGCCGATGATGCGCAGGCCCTTGTTGCGCAGCCAGCCGGCCTCCTCGGAGATGTCGATCCCCATGGCGACGAGCTGCTTGGTGGCACGCGGGGTGAGCCCGTCGCCGCAGACCTTCTCGCGGGGGAACGCGGTCTTCTCCAGGAGCAGGACGTCGAGTCCCGCCTTGGCCAGGTAGTACGCGGTCGTGGAGCCGGCCGGGCCTGCCCCGACGACGATCACATCTGCGCTGTGCTCGGAGAGGGGCTCGGTCACGGCGTGGTCTCCCGAAGGGTCGAGGGAAGGTCGGTCGAAGTCTATTGCGGCGGTCCCGGGGCTTCCGGGCGGTGTGCCCCTACGGGAGCTTGAAGCCCCGGTGCATCGCCACCACGCCGCCGGTCAGGTTGCGCCAGGCGACCTTGGACCAGCCGGCCTTCTGCAGCAGCCCCGCGAGGGCCGGCTGGTCGGGCCAGGACTGGATGGACTCGGCGAGGTAGACGTACGCGTCCGGGTTGGACGACACCGCCCGGGCCACCGGCGGCAGCGCCCGCATCAGGTACTCCTCGTACACCGTGCGGAACGGCTTCCAGGTCGGGTGCGAGAACTCGCAGATCACGACCCTGCCGCCGGGCTTCGTCACCCGGTACAGCTCGCGCAGCGCCCCGTCGGTGTCCTGGATGTTGCGCAGCCCGAAGGAGATCGTCACCGCGTCGAAGACGTCGTCGCGGAAGGGGAGCTTCGTACCGTCGCCGGCGGTGAACGGCATCCACGGGTGCCGCTTCTTGCCGACCTGGAGCATCCCGATCGAGAAGTCGCAGGGCACGACATAGGCTCCGGCCCGGGCGAAGGGCTGCGAGGAGGTGGCCGTCCCGGCCGCCAGGTCCAGGATCCGCTGCGCCGGGCGGGCGTCGACCGCCTTCGCGACCTCCTTGCGCCAGCGTCGGTCCTGGCCGAGCGAGAGCACATCGTTGGTGAGGTCGTAGTTCGCCGCCACGTCGTCGAACATCGAGGCGACTTCGTGCGGCTGCTTGTCCAGGGATGCTCGGGTCACCCGGCCATTGTGGCAGCCCTCGCGCCACGGCCTTCGGGAGCCCTCCGTGGCCGCCGGGGATTCGTCGAAAATTTCCTCTCAACCTTTTCGGGGGCAGCGCACTCAAGGAGGGGTGACAGTCGGGCAGCGGGGGACGCCCCCAGGGACGGAGGAGCGCGATGCAGGCACCGCACGGCTCGGACGAGGCGTTCGAGGAGTTCGCCCGCGCCGGGCAGACGCGGCTGTACCGCACGGCGTACCTGCTCTGCGGCGACGCCGAGACCGCCCGCGATCTCACCCAGACCACCCTCGCCAAGCTGTTCCAGCACTGGCGCAGGGCCGGTACGGCCGAGTACCCGCATGCCTACGCCAAGACCGTCCTGACCCGCACCTTCCTCGCCGAGCGACGTCGCCGACTGCGCGACCTGCTCGCCTTCACCAAGACCGGCGGGCTCGGCCCCGCACCCACGGCGGAGCACACCGACCTCCGGGTCACCCTGCTCGCCGCGCTCGCCGAGCTCCCGCCCAGAGCCCGCGCCATGGTCGTCCTGCGGTACTGGGAGGACCTCAGTGTGGAGACCGTCGCCTCGCTCCTGCGCTGCAGCGAGGCGACGGTCAAAAGCACCTGCTCCCGCTCGCTCGCGCGGCTCCGAGACCGCCTCGGCGAGGCCCACCTCTACGCCACCGACCACCACGCCACCGGAAGGTGAGGCCCACCGTGGACGACGCCACACTGCTCAAGAGCGCCATGGAGCGTACGACCGAGGACCTTCCACCGCTCCCCGACCTCGCGCCCGTCGCCATCGTCCAGGGACGCAGACGGCGCGCCCGGGCCCGCCTCGCCGCCGTCGGCGGTGTCTTCGGCACGGTGACCGCCGCGGCCCTCGGCCTGACCCTGCTGCCGGGTCCCGGCACGGGGGTGGCGATGCCCGCCGCACCCCCGGACGCCTTCCCCTCGGCGTACCACACGCCCGTGCGGCTCACGCCGACACCGGGCCAGGAGCCTCCGGCACCCGAGACCGGGGCCGAGGCGGAGCGGCGCGCCCAGTTCCAGCAGCAGGTCGCCGCGCTCCTGGACGAGCTGCTGCCGACGAACGTGACGGACATCCGGCCGGTGGAAGGCGAGGTGTCGCTCTACCAGATCACCTCTAGTGGGCGGGACTTCACCACGATGCTGTCGGTGCGTCCGGCGGAGGGCGAGGCGCTGCAGCCCTGCCGGGACATGCCCTCCAAGAAGACGACCTGCGAGAAGGCGGACCTCGGCACGGGCCGTACGGCTCAGGTGTACTCGATGCCGGTGAACGATCTGGACACCATGGGCGCGATGGTCGTGTTCGCCTACGGACGCAGCCACGTCCTGCTCTCCGTCAACCCGTCGGAGGCCGCGGGCAAGCCCGGTGTCTCCGCTCCGGTGACCGCGGATCAGCTGCTCACCGTCGCCCGCGACGACCGCTTCACGAACCTGGTGAAGTACGCGGACGAGAACCCGGTCCAGAAGAAGTCCACAGCGGTCAGCGGCGGCTGACGGACGCCGAAGCGACACGCCCTAGCGGCGGCGGAAGACCAGACGGCCGCCGAGAACGGTGGCGACGCAGGTGCTGGCCCCGCGGGCCACCAGATCGGCCTCGTCCGCCACGTCGAAGACCGCCAGATCGGCGGGTTCGCCGACCTGCAGCGGACCGTGGACCGTGCCGTCCAGGTCGTGACCCTCCACGAAGGGGTCCAGATCCGGGCCGTCCCAGACCGGCGGCGCCAGGACCGGCGCGTTCGGGACCTCTCGCAGCCCGGCCCGCCCCACGGCCTGCCGGACCGCCGACCGGGGCCCGAGCCCCACATGCGTCGTCCCATGGGCCAGCATCCGCTGGATCCCGCGCCGCACACTGCCCGCCATCCGGGCCGCGTCGGGCGCGAGGGCGTCGAAGGCCGGACCCATGACGGGGGCGGTGCCCAGCTCGTCCGCCTCACGCGGGTCCGGGTGGTACACCCGTGTGAGCAGCCAGTGCCCGTGCCACTGCCGCAGCCCCGGGGTCAGGACGCCCGGCCAGCGGCGGACCCGCGCCTCCGGGTTCGCCGCGGCCACCTCCTCGTACGGGCCGACGGCCACGATCTCCGCGTCCCGGACGGCCACCGCGCCGCCGGGCACGGGGTCGTGACCCAGGCCCGGCAGCACCACGTCCGCCGTGTGAATCGTCAGCACGAAGGCGTCAGTTGGCGTTCAGGAGCTTCAGCTCGGGGTGCGCCGTGCCGCCCTCGATGGCCGTGGAGGAGATGTGCGAGGCGACCCGCTCGTCGACCGGGTCGTTCGCCGGGTCGTCGTGGACGACGAGGTGCTCGTACGTGGTGGAACGCTGCGCCGGGACACGGTCCGCCGTACGGATCATGTCGATCATCTCGCGCAGGTTGGAGCGGTGCTTGGCGCCCGCCGAGGAGACGACGTTCTCCTCCAGCATGATCGAGCCGAGGTCGTCCGCGCCGTAGTGCAGGGTCAGCTGGCCGATCTCCTTGCCCGTGGTGAGCCACGAGCCCTGGATGTGGGCGATGTTGTCCATGAAGAGCCGGGAGATCGCGATCATCCGCAGGTACTCGAAGAGCGTGGCGTGCGTGCGGCCCTTCAGGTGGTTGTTCTCCGGCTGGTACGTGTACGGGATGAAGGCCCGGAAGCCGCCCGTCCGGTCCTGCACGTCACGGATCATCCGAAGGTGCTCGATGCGCTCGGCGTTCGTCTCGCCGGTGCCCATCAGCATCGTCGACGTCGACTCCACCCCGAGGCCGTGCGCGATCTCCATGATCTCCAGCCACCGCTCGCCGCTCTCCTTGAGCGGGGCGATCGCCTTGCGCGGGCGCTCCGGCAGCAGTTCGGCGCCGGCGCCGGCGAAGGAGTCGAGACCGGCCGCGTGGATGCGGGTGATCGCCTCCTCGACGGAGACGCCGGAGATCCGGGCCATGTGCTCGACCTCGGACGCGCCGAGGGAGTGGATGACCAGCTGCGGGAAGTCCTTCTTGATGGCGGCGAAGTGCTTCTCGTAGTACTCGACACCGAAGTCCGGGTGGTGCCCGCCCTGGAACATGATCTGCGTGCCGCCGAGCTCCACGGTCTCCGCGCAGCGGCGCAGGATGTCGTCGAGGTCGCGGGTCCAGCCCTTGGCGGTGTCCTTCGGCGGCGCGTAGAAGGCGCAGAACTTGCACGCCGTCACACAGACGTTGGTGTAGTTGATGTTCCGCTCGATGATGTACGTCGCGATGTGCTCCGTACCGGCGTAGCGACGACGGCGCACGGCGTCGGCGGCCGCGCCCAGCGCGTGCAGCGGCGCCGAGCGGTAGAGGTCGAGCGCCTCCTCGGGGGTGATCCGGCCACCCTCTGCGGCGCGGTCGAGGACGGACTGAAGGTCGGCCTTCTCGGTCACCGGCTGAGTCCCTTTCGGAGGGTGGAATCTAAGGACTGAACCAGCCTACGCCAGCACTTCTCAGGACTTCCGGAGGGTGCCGCTAGGGCGGCCCGCGGCTTCCTCGTGGGAACGGTAGGTGAGGGTGCCGTCGGGGTTGCGGGTCAGCGTGAAGGTCGACGTGCCGGTGGTGCAGAGGCCTTGGGTGCCGGGGCGGTCGGGGTCCGTGCGGTCGGCGATGTTCAGTTCGGTGGCGGAGGCGGAGGTCAGCTTGCCGAGGCCGTGACAGCTGACGGTGGTGCCGAGGACGGTGATGGTGTGGGTGGTGCGGACGACGTCCTTGCCGGTGTCGCCCTCGGAGACGACGACGGTGAAGTCGCCGTGCGGGGAGCCGTTGCGCTCGGTGGTGGGTCCGGTCCAGGTGCCGAGGAACGCTTCCGGGACGGATCCGGAGGGCGTGGTGGAGGCCGAGGGCCTGGTGGCGGGGGGATTCGTCTTGCTCCCGCCGGTGTCGCTCGCGTCGGCTCCCCGGCGACCGCCCGGCATCAGGTCGTAGAGGTACCCCGCTCCCAGGGTCACGGCGGCGAGCGCCCCTGCGACGGCGAGCGCGACCGTACAGCTGACGCGTCGCCCCGCGGCGAGGGAGAGCGTGGCCTGCCGCCGCCGGCCGCCTTCACCGTCGGGGGAGGTGTGCCCCTGGTCCGACGGGGTGGCGAAGCCGCCGGGTGCGGGAGCGATCGGCGGGCCGAAGACACCGGGATCGGGAGCCGCCTGCCCGGACGGACCCGCCGTCTCGGCGCGGGCGTCGGGCGACAGAACCGCCGGAGGACCGAAGACGCCCGACGGCGGGCCGGTCGGGGCCCCCGCGGGGGCCGGTGCCCACACGGAAGGGGCCGTGAAGGGCACGGGCCCCGATGCGTTCGGGTCGGGCGCGGCACCGGGGACCGGTTCGACCGTTCCCGTGCCCGCGTCGAGTTCCAGGAGGCGTACGGCGGTCCGGCTGATCTCCTCCACCAGCGGGCTCGGCAGCCAGCCGCCCGACACCAGCGCCGCCGCCCCGCGCGGGGCGAGCGCGACCGCGACCGCGCCCGGGGTGGGGCGGGCCGCCGGGTCCTTCGCGAGGCAGGCCGCCACCAGCTCCCGCAGCTCTCCCGTCAGCGAGCCGAGTTCGGGCTCCTCGTGGACGACCTTGTACAGAAGGGCCGCGGAGGTGTCGCCCGGGAAGGGCGGGGCGCCGGTCGCCGCGTACACGAGGACCGCTCCGAGCGAGAAGACGTCGGACGCCCCGGACGCTCCATGGCCCAGGATCTGCTCGGGCGCCATGTAGCCGGGCGAGCCGATGGAGACCCCGCTCGCGGTGAGCGACGCCGTGCCGTCCGTGGCGCGCGCGATGCCGAAGTCGATGAGCCGGGGCCCCTCCAGGGTGGCCAGCACGTTGGAGGGCTTCACGTCGCGGTGGACCAGGCCGAGTCCGTGCACGCCCGCGAGCGCCTCGGCGAGGCCGGCGCCCAGGGTCCGTACCGTGTGCGCGGGCAGCGGGCCGATCGCCTCCACGGCGCGGGTGAGCGTCGGCCCGGCGACGTACCCGGTGGCGACCCACGGCACGGCGGCCTCCGGGTCGGCGTCCAGGACGGGCGCGGTCCACTCCCCGCCGACCAGCCGGGCGGCCTCCACCTCACGCCGGAACCGGGACCGGAACTGCTCGTCCAGGGCGAAGTGCGGGTGCACGATCTTCACGGCGACGGTCCGGCCGCCCTCGTTGCGCGCCAGATAGACCCGCCCCATGCCACCGGAGCCCAGACGGCCGAGGATCCGGTAGGCACCGATGGTCCTGGGTTCCCCTGCTTCGAGCGGCTGCATGTCTCCCCTTCCGGCGGCGCACGGCCCTAGGTGGGCCGGATCACCACGATTCGGAACCGTACCCAGCCAACCGATCCCCCACCACGCCCCTCCTCTTCTCCGTAATACGTCGCAGTGTCCGAAGCACCCCGGAGTCACCCGATGACACGCCTCCCCAGGATCACGAGGAACCCCAAGGTCCCGAGGACTCGCAGGATCCTCGCCGCCGCGCTCGCCCTCGGCGCCACGGCCGCTCTCGTCGGCGGCTGCTCGGACGAGGGGGCGCCCGTCACCTTCGACACCCCGAGATCGACGGCCACGGCCGACAGGGCGGGCGCGCCGAGCACCCCGCGGACACCAAGGGCGAACGTCCCCGAGACCGTCCTGCCCACCGGCCCCAAGGCAAGCTTCACCACGGCCAACACCCTCGACGACGGCACCAAGATCGGTGTCACCACCCTCGCGGGCGCGAAGTCCGGCTTCACGGGCAAGGTGTGGGTCTGGGCGCCGAAGCAGTATTTCGACCCGAAGTACGCCGACAGCGGGTTCCCGGTCCTTGTGGCTCTGCCGGGCGGAAACGGCTATCCGATGAATTACTGGATGGGTACGGACCTCAAACTCCAGTCGAGCATCAGCGCATGGTCGCAGGAAGGGAAAAGCCTTCCGTTCATTGTCGTGATGCCTGTGCTCAACCCCGACGACAAGTACTACTACGACGGAAGCGATATACCCGGGCAGCCGAGAATGGGGACCTGGCTCGCCGAGGACGTGCCCGATTTCGTCCGGGCGAATTTCCGCACCTTCAAGTCCCGTGACGGCTGGGCGTTCATGGGCTCGTCCTCCGGCGCCTTCGCCGGGCTGAAGGCGGTGCTCCAGCACCCCGACAAGTTCAAGGCCGTCATCGCGTCCGGCCCCGACACCGTCCCCGACTCCCCGCTGTGGGCGGGCCACGAGGCGCAGCGGCAGGCGAACAACCCGGAGAAGCTCGCCAAGGCGCTCGGCACGAAGCCGGACACCGAGGCGAACCGGGTCTACCTGGCGTTCCAGATCGGGACGGAGGAGTCGGGCGAGCCCCGGCTGAGGTCCTTCATGAAGACCTTCACGAAGGGCCCGGTGAAGACCCGCCTCCAGGTCATCCAAGGCGGCGGGCACAACGCCAAGGGCTACATCAGGGGGATGGGGGACGGCTCGATGGAGTGGATCAGCCGGCAGATGCAGGGCCCGGTGCCTTCCCCCTGACGCCGTGACGCTTCGACCTGAGGTTGACGCTCCGACCTCAGGCGAGCAGGTCCACCTTCACGTCCGCCGGGAAGCCGGTCGTCGGACCGGTCCGGCGGGCGAACTCGCGTACCCCCGCCAGCTGCTCGGGACCGAAGCGGAAGTCCAGCGTCCGGAAGTACCGCTCCAGGAGCTCCGCATCGAAGGACTCCCAGCGCGCGGCCTGCTCCGCGACCTTGGCGACCTCCACCAGCGACACATCCCGCGAGGCCAGGAACGCCTCGTGGACCTCGCGCACGGTCTCCGGCTCGCGGACCAGGAAGTCCTTGCGCGCCGCCCACACCGCGAAGACGAACGGCAGGCCCGTCCACTCCTTCCACATCAGCCCCAGGTCGTGGACCTCCAGCCCGAGCCGCGGGGCGTCGTGCAGCGAGGCCCGCAGGGCGGCGTCGCCGATCAGGACGGCGGCGTCCGCCTCCTGCATCATCAGCCCGAGGTCGGGCGGGCACGTGTAGTAGTCGGGCCGCACGTCGAACCGCTCGGCGAGCAGCAGCTGCGCGAGCCGTACGGACGTACGAGAGGTGGATCCGAGCGCCACCCGCGCCCTGTCCAGCTGCTTCAGGGGCCGCTGGGAGACGATCACGCAGGACATGACGGGGCCGTCGCAGCCCACGGCGATGTCCGGCAGGGCGACAAGATCGTCCGCGTTGCGGAGATACTCCACGAGGGTGATGGGCCCGATGTCGAGGTCGCCCCGCACGAGCCGCTCGCTGAGCTTCTCCGGGGTGTCCTTGGTCAGCTCCAGATCGAGGAGCGTTCCGGTACGGGCCAGGCCCCAGTACAGGGGCAGACAGTTCAGGAACTGGATGTGTCCGACGCGGGGCCGGCTGCGCTGGTGGTCGTCGGTTGCATTGTCCACATCGTGAGGCTAGACCTGTCTCGCACGGTGGACATCGCCGGGGCGCGCGTGGCGCTCGCGTCAGCTCATCAGAAGCACGTCAAACGTGTGGGTGACGTGATCTTTCCCTCTAGTGCGGCGCACACCCTGCGTGCTACGCTCATCGCAAGTTGCAGTTTGGTTTCCCTTGCAGTACAGAGCCTGCGGAGCATGTGACCCGCAGGCTTTTGTAGTTTTCAGACTTGTTTGCAGGTTCTGGAGCAGGGCAACCCTTTGGCCCAAGGAGGGCTTATGGCTACCGGAACCGTCAAGTGGTTCAACGCTGAAAAGGGCTTCGGCTTCATCGCCCAGGACGGCGGCGGCCCGGATGTCTTCGTCCACTACTCCGCGATCAACGCGTCCGGGTTCCGCTCCCTCGAGGAGAACCAGGTCGTGAACTTCGACGTCACGCAGGGTCCGAAGGGCCCGCAGGCGGAGAACGTCACCCCGGCCTAAGTTGCCCGGGTCGGCGATCGCGCACGGCTAGAGAAGTACCCAAGGAGCCCCGCTCCGTGTCCTCGGGCACGAGCGGGGCTCCTGCCTTTTCGGCCCACTCCCCCGCCGCCCGGGCCCCTCGTAGTCTGGACGTATGACCGAACGCAAACCGCCTGGCGTCAGCTTCGAGTCTTTCGTGGACAAGCAGATCCGCGAGGCCACCGAGCGCGGCGAGTTCAGGAAACTGGCCGGCTTCGGGAAACCGCTCGACGACGACAACGCCCCCTACGACGCGCTGTGGTGGATCAAAAGCAAGATGCACCGCGAGGGCGCGTCGGTCCTCCCGCCCTCGCTGGCCCTGCGCAAGGAGGCCGAGGACGCCGTGGAGGCGATCGGCCGGGCGGCGTCCGAGGCGCAGGTGCGCCGGATCGTGGGCGAGATCAACACCAAGATCGCCGCGGCCCTGGCCCGCCCGCCCGCGGGGCCGCCGCTGAACCTGAAGCCCTTCGACCTGGAGGAGACGGTGGCGGGGTGGCGGGCCGATCGGGCGAAGCGGGAAGCGTAGGGGGGCTGACGTGCGGGCGCGAGGTTCGCCGTCGACGGAGCGAGCTTCGGGTCCCCCACGGGGGACCCGAAGGCCCACCCGCACCCCCTCTTGTGGATCGCCTGGTGGGAACCGGTCGCCGGGCTCACGGGTGGCGGCCGAGGGCCGCGAGGATCCGGTCGAGCGTCCCGGCACCCGGGGGCAGGGGGATCCCCGGGCGGAAGGGGCTGTCCGCGCTGAGCCGGGTGGCGCCGTCCGGGACGGAGAGGGCGATCGGGAGCGCGGCGTCGAGGATGTCGGCGTCGGGGTCGTACGGGAGGTCCAGGCCGCGGGCCATGTCCCAGCCGTGGACGACGTAGTCGATGAAGTGGAAGCCGACGGCCCGGCCCGCGGGGAAGGTCCGGTCGACCGTGAACTCCGGCAGGAGGAAGGGCCGGTCCGGGCCGCCCAGGGCCGCGAACGCGGCGACGACGTGCTCGGCGGCCTCGGCGTACCGCGCGACGGCGTCGGCGGTGTCGGTCACCGGGTGGACGGACCAGTGGGCGAGCTCCGCGCCGTCGCCGAGGGCGGCGGCGGCGAACCCGCGGTGCTGCGCCGTCATATGGGCGAGCAGATCGGCGACCGTCCATCCGGCGCAGGGCGTCGTCCGACCGAGGTCGCCGGGGGTCACCCGCTCCACCAGGGCGACGCTGTCGCGGACCACGCGCGCGTGGAGGAGCCGTAACCGCTCGAACGGTCCCTCAGCTTCCAAAGAGATACGCATGTGCTTACGATCTGCTCGTGCCTACTAATTGTCAACGGGTATTTTCGTGGCCATGGAAGAGCCCCGCCCCGATCTCGCCGCGATGGTCGTGCCGCTGGGCCGCACCCTGATGGCGGCGGAGCAGCCGGTCCTGGACGCCCACGGCGTGACGATGTGGGCGTACGCGGTCCTGCTGCACCTCGACGAGACCCCCATCCGCACCCAGGCAGCCCTGGCCGAGGCCATCCGGGCGGACAAGACCCGGATCATCGCCGTCCTCGACGACCTGGAGACGCGCGGCCTGATCGGACGCCGCCCCGACCCCCAGGACCGCCGGGCGCGCCTGCTCTCCCTCACCCGCGAGGGCCGCGAGCTGCGGGACACCGTGCGGTCCGAGATCCAGGAGGGCGAGGAACAGCTGCTCTCCCGGCTCCCGGCGGCGGACCGGGAGGCGTTCGTCCGGGCTCTGCGGATCCTGACCACCGAGTAGGTGAACTCGGCCGGCTCCCGGCCCTGTCACCGGCCGCGCGGCCCGTCGTCGGCACCTTCTCGATGGCCCACTGGGTGGAGCACACCGCACCGTCGAGCGAGGAGTGAGTGACATGAGGAGCGCCGATCTGCTGCTGGACGCCTTCGGCCGCGTCCAGGAGGCCGTGCGCGGAGCCGTCGAGGGCCTGTCCGAGGACGAGCTGGCGCTACGCATCGACGAGGACGCGAACTCGATCGCCTGGCTGGTCTGGCACCTGACACGGATCCAGGACGACCACGTCGCGGGCGTGTTCGGCACCGAGCAGGTGTGGACGTCCGACGGCTGGAAGGCCCGCTTCGGCCTTCCGTTCGGGGCGGGGGCCACGGGTTACGGCCACTCCAGCTCGCAGGTCGCCAAGGTCCGGGCCTCCGCGGAACTGCTCCTCGGCTACTACGACGCCGTCCACGCCCGGAGCGTGGAACACCTCGGCACCCTGACCAACGCCGACCTCGACCGCGTCGTGGACGATGCCTGGGATCCCCCGGTCACCCTGGGCGTCCGCCTGGTGAGCGTGATCGCGGAGGACAACCAGCATGCGGGCCAAGCGGCTTACGTACGGGGCGTGGTGGAGCGACGCGAAAGATCGTGACGGGTGTCGGCCGGGGTTGCTATCCTCCGGCCACAGTCCACGGAAGGCGAAGATCCGGATGGGGGGAACCTCCGGCCGCCGCCGTGTCTTCCGATCGCCGCCGCCCCAGTCGTCGGGCTGCGCGCGGTCGCCTCAAGGGGAGGGCCCGTCCGTTGCACCACCATTCCCATGGATTCAGCCGCAGACTCGCCGTCGCGGTGGGCGTCACCGTCGCGGTGACCGTCGGCACCGCCTTGCCAACGGGGGCCGCGGCGGCCGCGGCGCCTGTCCCGGCGTCGGCCACCGAGGGCGCGGCGGAAGCGGCGTCCACCGACGTCGTGCCGTTCCCGAAGAACACCACCATCCTCGGCGCGGGCGCGACGGGCTTCCTGGCGCTCACCAAGACCCGGGCCTCGGGCGACGTGCCCTACTCCGAGACGCGCTCCTGGGTTCCGGCGGACGGCTCCGCTCCGAAGGAGCTGAACTGGGCCACCACCAGGATCGAGAGCACCGGTTCGGGGGACGTCGTGGCCGCAAGCTGGCCCCAGTCCAAAGCCGAACTCATCGACATGGCGACCGGGCAGACGCTGCTCTCGGTACCCACCGAGACCGGGCCCGATTACGCGGGAGCCGCCGGCAACGCCCTGTTCACCTCGGTCGGCAACACCAAGGGACACAGGCGCCTTTCCATGCACACCGCAGCCGGCGGGGCGGCCGCGCCGACTGCCGGTCTTCCGGCAGAGGTCACGAGCGCCAAGGTCAAGGCCGGCACAGCCGATCACGCCCTGGTGACCTACTACGTCGGCGACCAGGTGAGTTCCAAGAAGTACCTGGGCACGATCGACCTCGCCACCAACACAGTGGCGGAGCATTACGAGATGCCCAAGACCGTGGAGGGCAACATCGCCATCTCGGCGACGCACCTCGCCTGGGTCGACTACGCGGGGTCCAACGCCACAGTGGTGATCGTCGACCGTTCCACCGCCACGGCCCAGCGCATCGCGGTCGGCAGCACCTCGCGGCACGACGTCGAGGTCGGTCTCGTCGGCGACTGGGTCACGTACGGCACTCGCAGCGGCATGGCCGGCACCGGACTGAATCCCCTGAACGCGCTGACCGCGCGCAACCTCAAGGACGGAGTGACGACCCACAAACTCCTCGACCACACCACCACGTCCGCCGTCGCACCGGACGGTGCCCAGATCGTGCGCGGTGGCACTATCGAGCAGGGGGAAGGTCTCTACCGGATCGCCCCCGGCGGCGACGGCGCGCCGACCGCCACGCTCGTCGCTGCCACCGGGGAGCCCACCAAGATCACCCTGGTGAGCCACAACGTTCCCGCCACGCTCGATTTCGACCAGGACCCAGCGCTGCTCCAATGGCAGTTCTCCCGGGAGAACATCGGAGGCTCGTTCACTCTGCGCCACGTGCGGACCGGCGAGATGGTCGCATACGAGCACTTCTACATGCTGGGGAACGGCGTCCTGCCCTTCAGCTGGACGAGCTACGTCGCAGAGAAGAACGCGTACAACGGCGACTACGTCTGGGAGATCAAGGCAGATCCGCTGAACTTCATCGGCCCGAGCCTGGTCGCCTCAGGGACCTTCAAGGTCGTCCACAAGCCCGCCCCGCACGACTACAACGACAACGGCTCCCCCGACGTGCTCCTGCGCGACAACCAGGGGGTGCTGTACCGCGCCGATACGCATTACGACGCGTACAGCCGCCGGCTGACGGCCGGCGGGCAGCAGTGGGTAAGCGGCGGCTGGGGTGGCTACGACCAGATCGAGGCCGCCGGGAACATCGGCGGAGCCGCCCACGCGGACGTCGTCGTCCGCGACAGGAGCGGCGTCCTCTGGCACTACCTCGGCAAGGAGGACGGCACCTTCGCCACCCGATACAAGATCGCCACCGGCTTCGGCGCCTACAACAAGATCGCCGCCGGAAGCGACCTCAACGGCGACGGCAGGCCCGACCTTCTCGCCACGGACACCGCGGGCGCCATGTGGCTCTACAAGGGCACCGGGAACTGGCGCGCCCCCTACACGACGCGCGTCAAGATCGGCACCGGCTGGAACGGCTACAACCAGATCACCGCCACCGGGAACATCGCCGGAGGCGCCGCCGGAGACCTCGTCGCCCGCGACAGCGCCGGCGTCCTCTGGCTCTACCTCGGCAACGGCGACGGCACCTTCGCCACCCGGGTGAAAATCGGATCCGGCTGGGGCGGATACAGCCACATCGTGGGAATCGGGGACGCCGACCGCGACGGGCGCCCCGACCTGTTCGCGACCAATGCCGCCGACCGCGGGGCGTACCTGTACAAGGGAACGGGCAACTGGCGCGCCCCGTTCGGGACGCGGGAGATCACCGCCGTACCCAACTACGAGCCCACTTCCGTGGCCTGATCCCCGGAACCGGGGCTCGTTGGTTCACCCTGGTCGGACCAGCGAGCCCCGCTCCGCCCCGGCCTACAGGTACGGGCGGGTGATCAGCTCGATCGCGTGGCCGGCCGGGTCCTTGAAGTAGACGCCCCGGCCGCCGTGCTCGTCGTTGATCTCGCCCGGGCGTCGCATCTGCGGATCGGCCCAGTGCACGACCCCGCGGTCGCACAGGCGCTGGTACGCCCGGTCGAAAAGCTCGTCGTCGAGCAGGAAGGCGTAGTGCTGCATCTGGATCTCGATGTGCCCCGGCGGCGTCGCGAACTGGAGCAGCACGCCGTCGGCGAGCTGCACGTTGACGAACGGGCCCCAGGACGGCGCTTCGGGGAGTTCCAGCAGCTCACGGAAGAACCGCGCCGACTCGGTGCTGTCCTTGGCGGCGATGATGGTGTGGTTGAACGTGACTGACACAGGGATGACCTCACTCTGATTCGGCATGGAAGAAACGGACTCGCGGTGCAGAAGCAGCGCTGGGAGGTCCGCGTGCCGAACCGAGGTGGTGGGGGTGCTTCGAAAGCACCCGCCGAGCGATCAGCCCACCACCGGGTAGCCGATCCGTGTGTGGCGTCGATGCGCCGATCCGGTGTTCACGTCGGATGATCTTACTGATCGCCGACCGACGGCGCAGGTGATTAACGCGCCATGGGTACGAGGATTCCGGCCAGGCCGGCGGGGGTCAGAACGCGAAGACCGTGCCTGTCTCGGCGTTCAGCTCGCAGGTGTTCCCGAACTCCTTCTTCCAGCCGACCGGGACGTCGTCGAAGGTGCCCTGCGCCTCCGCCACCACCGGTTCGTAGACCATCGGGCAGACCACGTCGGCGTCACCCTTCAGCTTCTCGAAGTCTCCGCGCGCGTCGTTCACGGCGCCGCATGCGACCTCTGCCTGCGGGTGGTTGCCCCCGGTGGGGCCACACCCGAGATAGACCTCCTTCACGTCACCGGTCGCGCCGGACGTGATCGTCAGGAAGATCCTGGTGGGCGGGGTGGGCGCGGGGTCCGCCGCGCCCGCGAGGCCGAAGCCCGCGACGGTGGCCGTGGCCACGGCGAAAGCAAGGGTGCTCTTCATGCCCCGGCAAACGAGCACCCCGATCCCGGGTCACTAAGCTCCACCCGTATGACCAGGAAGTTCATCCTCTTCGACGTCGACGGCACCCTGATGGACGCCGTCGCCAACCAGCGGCGCGTCTGGCACACATGGGCGGCACGGCACGGACTGGACGGGGAGGAGGTGTACGCGGTCGCGCTCCGCACGCGGCCCGTCGAGACGTTCGCCGCCGTCGCGCCCGACCTCGACCCGGAGGCGTGCCTGGCAACGCTCCACGCGTTGGAGGACGAGGACGTACGGAGCGGTGAGTACAGCGCCTTCGCGGGCGCCGCGGAGCTTCTCGGCGCCCTCCCTTCGGGCTCCTGGGCGCTCGTGACCTCCAACTACGAGCACCGGGTGCGGGGCCGTTTCGCGCGCACGGGCCTTCCGCTCCCAGGGCTCGTCGTGGACGCCGCCTCCGTCACCGAGGGCAAGCCCTCCCCGGCGCCGTACCTCCTGGCGGCGGAGAAGCTGGGCGCTTCGCCCGCCGACTGCCTGGTGATCGAGGACGCGCCGTCGGGCGTCCGCTCCGGGGTGGCCGCGGGCATGACGGTGTGGACGGTCAACGCGCCGTCGGGGTCGGGCGGGCACCGTCACTTCCCGACCCTGTCCGAGGCCGCTCCGGAGATCGTGGCCTTCGCCCTGTCGGCCGCGCCCGCGTAGCCTCAACTTCTGTATCTGTTCCGCGACTTGACGGGTGTACAGATCGCAGGATAGCTCCGCTATCCTGCTGCCCATGCAGGGGGAGCTGGAAAACAACTCGTATATGACCGGCAGCGGAGCCACGCCACTGGAGTCGGGGGATCCCCGGCGGATCGGCGCGTTCCGACTGCTCGGCGTCCTTGGATCCGGGGGCATGGGGCGGGTCTATCTCGGGGCCGTGCCCGGGAAGTTCGCGGCGGTCAAGCGGGTGTTGCCCGTGCTGGCCGAGGACCCGGACTTCCTGAACCACTTCGGGCACGAACTCGACAACCTGGCCCGGCTTCCCGGCGGCGCCAGTGTGAAGCTGCTCGCCAGTGACCGCACGGCGAAGCCGCCGTGGTTCGCGACCGAGTACATACCGGGGGTCACCCTCAACGAGGCGATCAGACTCCATGGCGGCCCGCTTCCCGTCGACGCCCTCTGGCGGCTCCTGCACCAGGCGGCCGCCGGGCTGAAGGCCGTGCATGCCGCCGACATGGTGCACCGCGACCTCAAGCCGTCCAACGTCATGCTGACGCCCGACGGCCTGTCCCTCATCGACTTCGGTGTCGCGCGCGCCGCCGACCAGAGCCGGCTCACCCGAACCGGCATGGTCATCGGAACGCCCGCCTACATGGCGCCCGAGCAGGCCGTCGCGGACCCCCAGCTGACGGGGGCGGCCGATGTCTTCGGCCTCGGCAGCCTGCTCCTGTACGCCGCCGTCGGCCGTCCCCCGTTCGGCGACGGCTCGGGGCCCGGCCTTCTCTACCGGGTCGTCCACGGAGAGCCCGACTTCGGCCGGCTCCCGGAGACGGCGCCCGAGCTCACGGAGGTCGTACGGTCCTGCCTCGCCAAGAACCCGGCGGACCGGCCGACGGCGGCCGAGCTCGTCGGCCTCACGGTCGGCCACGCGGAGGGGGTCCGGTGGCCCGCGGCCGTCGCCGAACGGGTCGAGGAGCGGGCGGCCTTCGCCGCCGGGGCGCCCACGGCCGAGCAGCTCGCGGAGCTCGGGGACGGCGGGGAGGGCGATCGGGTCGAGGACATCGGGACGGTGGCGCTCACCCCGCGCGGCCCGCGGGAGCCCGCGACGGCGGGGCCGGACGCGGCCGCCGTCACCGGCCCCACCGCGGTCCGCGGGTGGCGGGAGCGGCGCAACCGGTTCGTCCTGGTCGCCGTCCCCGTCGTCGTGGCCACCGGCACCACGCTGACCGTCGCCCTCGGTCCGTACGAGATCGGCCGGCAGGGCGGCGGCCCCGATGCCTCGGCGGCCCCGCCCGCGGCCACCGCCTCGCAGCCGGCACCGGGCGCGCCCCCGCCGGCGACCACGCCCCCGTCCGTCTCACCGTCCGGCTCCGCCTCCGCGTCGGGCTCCCCCTCGGGCCAGGGACCGGGTCCCACCACGGGCGGAGCCGGCGGCGCGGCGTCAGGTGGTGGGAGTGCGGCAGGCGGTGGGAGTGCGGCAGCGGGCGGCGGCGGGGCAGCCGGCGGCACCGGCACCGCGCCCGGAAGCGGAAGTGGCAGCGGCGGTGGAGGCGGGTCCTCCTCGACCGGAAGCGGCTCCGGCTCCACGACCACGCAGCCCAAGCCCCCAGCGTCGTCCGGCGGCTCGGCGCCCTCGGGAACGTACTCCCTGGAGAACGCCTCCAACGGCGAGTGCATCGGCGAGTACAACCCGGGGTACGGCGTCTTCGCCAACACCTACGAGTGCGGTTCCGTGCCCAACAACAGCGGCACCATGGCGTACGCCTGGACCTACAGGGCGGGGGCGAACGGCACGTTCCGGCTGGTCAACAGGACGACCGGGAAATGCCTCCAGGCGGGCGGGAACCCCGGCGGCGTCGGCGTCGGCGCATGCAACGGCTCCAGCAAGCAGTCGTGGAAGATCCATGCCACGACGTCCTACGGCCGGACGATCATGAACATGAGCAACGAGGAGTGCATGGTCGTCGGGCCGCCGTTCCTGACCACGTACGCCTGCGACTCCGGCAACCGCGCCCAGCTCTGGCGGAACATCTCAGCCCTCTGACGACGACCCGAAGACGGGGACCCGGACCTCCCCCTCCGCGCGGAACGAGACCTCCAGATCCATCCCGATCCGGAGGTCCGTCTCCGCCACCCCCACCACCTCCGTCATCATCCGCGGGCCCTCCGCCAGGTCCACCACCGCCGCCACGTACGGCACCCGGTCGCCGAACGGCGGGAGGTCGTTGCGGTGCACGACCGACCAGGTGTAGAGGGTGGCGCGGCCGCTCGACTCCTCCCAGCGGACGTCCTCGCTCCAGCAGTGCGGGCAGAACTCGCGCGGGTAGTGGTGCGCGCGACCACAGGCGTCGCAGCGCATGAGGAGCAGGCGGCCCTCGGCCGCCGCGTCCCAGTACGGGCGGGTGAAGGCGTCGATGTCCGGGTCGGCGGCCGTCATCGGAACAGTCCGATCGCGTGGTCGAGGGACCAGGTCTGCCAGGACATCGCGAAGAGGGCGACCAGCGAGATCAGCGCCATCATCGCGTTCTGCCCCTGCTCGGCCCAGTCGTGGATCATCAGGACGAGGTAGAGGAGGTTGAGGAGGAGGCCGCCGATCAGGGCCACGGGCGTGAGGAGGCCGAGGATCAGGCCGAGGCCCAGGGCCAGTTCGGCGTAGACGACGACGTACGCCATCGCCTTCGGGCGTGGCGCGACGACCGAGTCGAAGCCCTTCTTCACGAACGGCCACCGGTGCTTGCCGGCGACGTCCGCCGCCCAGGCTATGCCCGTGCCGCGCTCGAACCAGCCCTTCTTGTCCTTGTGGCGCCAGCTCTCCAGCCACCACAGGCCGAGGCCGATGCGGAGGACGGCGAGCCATTCCGCGCCGGTGAGCCAGATGGTCTGCATCGGTCGATACCTGCCCCTCGCCGGTCCTTATCTGACGGTACGTCAGTTCAGCGGATGCGGCGACGTCTGCGCAAGACCCCCGCACGCCCCCGCACACTCCCCCCACGCCCCACCCACACGTGACCGTTTCGCAACCGATTCCCCTCTTGACCGAGACCCAACAAGTGAGCATCTCGTTACGCTGAGCATTCGTGACCAACACCCCCCGTTCCAGACCCGACCACCCCGTCTACGTCATCGGCGGCGGACCCGGCGGACTCGCCGTCGCCGCCTCCCTGCGCGCGCAGGGCGTACGGGCCGTCGTCCTGGAGAAGTCCGAGGCCGTCGGCGCCTCGTGGCGGGCGCACTACGACCGTCTGCGGCTGCACACCACCCGCCGCCTCTCCGCGCTCCCCGGACTGCCGATCCCCCGCGCCTTCGGGCGCTGGGTCGCGCGCGCGGACGTCGTGCGGTACCTGGAGAAGTACGCCGAGTTCCACGAGCTGGAGATCGTGACCGGCGTCGAGGTCTCCCGGGTCGAGCGCGTCGGCGAGGACTGGCTGCTGCACGCGACCGGCGGGCGGCGGCTGACCGGCCGCGCCGTCGTCGTCGCCACCGGGTACAACCACACCCCGCGGCTGCCCGAGTGGCCGGGACTCGAGGCGTACGGCGGCGAGCTGATCCACGCGAGCGCCTACCGGAACCCGGGGCCGTACGAGGGCAGGGACGTCCTCGTCGTCGGCGCCGGGAACACCGGCGCCGAGATCGCGGCCGACCTCGTCGAGGGAGGGGCGGCGCGGGTACGGCTCGCGGTGCGCACCGTGCCGCACATCGTGCGGCGCTCCACGGCCGGGTGGCCGGCGCAGCGCACCGGCATCCTGGTGCGGCGCCTGCCGGTGCGCCTGGTCGACAAGGTGGGCGAGCTGATGTGCCGCGTCTCCGTGCCGGACCTCTCGGAGCAGGGGCTGCCCCGACCGGACACGGGTCTCTACTCACGGCAGCGCGAAGGGGCCGTCCCCGTGCAGGACGTGGGCCTGATCGACGCCGTGCGGAAGGGGAGGGTGGAGGTCGTCGGCGCGGTCGAGTCCTTCGACGGCGACAAGGTCCTCCTCGCGGACGGCTCGGCGATCACCCCGGACGCCGTGATCGCGGCGACCGGCTACCGGCGGGCCCTGGAGCCGCTCGTGGGACATCTCGGCGTCCTCGACGAGCGCGGGCGGCCGGTGACACAGGGCGCGCGGGCTCCGCGCGAGGCGGCGGGTCTGTACTTCACGGGGTTCACGAACCCGATCAGCGGGATGTTCCGGGAGATGGCGATCGACGCGGAGAAGATCGCCCGCGCGATCCGCAGGTCGGCCGGCCGAAAGACGACCGACACCCCGGAAACGCCCGGTCGGTGACCCCCGCCGTCGGCTCCTTCGTTCATTGGCTCTGTCGCAGTCATTCCTGACTGAGCGTCAGTTCTGTAATCTGACTGAGTGTCAGGTGACATGGCTGCGGCACGACGACGAGCGGGAGAGTGGGCGGAAACGATGCTTGGATCGACTCACGGCACCTTCACCACCGACCTCCGCGCCCGCGTGGTCGCCTGCGGGGAGCACTCCGGGACGCCCGGGATCGCCGTGCACGGTGTCACCGCCGTGGACGGCGACCGGGACGTCAGCGGGCGGCCCCTGCACGCCCCCGTGCCCGACCTCGACCGGTTCTTCCGGCCCGGGTCCGTCGCCGTCGTCGGGGCGTCCGACGCCGAAGGGCGGCCCAACACCGGCATCACGCGGCAGCTCATCGCCTGGGCCGAGCGGGTCGGCGCCCGTCTCGTACCCGTGCACCCCACCCGCACCAGCGTCTTCGGGATCGACTGCGTGCCCTCGGTCGGCGCACTCGACGAGCCCGTCGACCTCGCCGTCCTGCTCGTCGCCGACCCGCTGCCCGTGATCGAGGAACTGGCCGAGGCCAAGGTGAAGTTCGCCGTCGCCTTCGCCTCCGGCTTCGCCGAGACCGGCGACGAGGGCGCCGCCGCGCAGGAACGTCTCGCCGACGCCGTACGGCGCTCCGGAATCCGCCTGCTCGGCCCGAACACCAACCTCAACGCCTTCGAGCGCTTCCGCGACGACCTCGACGGTCCGGCGATCGCGCTCATCACGCAGTCGGGCCACCAGGGGCGGCCCGTGCACACCCTCCAGGAGCTGGGGGTACGGCTCTCCCACTGGGCGCCCACCGGCAACGAGGCCGACCTGGAGACCGCCGACTTCATCTCGTACTTCGCGACCCGCCCCGAGGTCGGCGCCATCGCCTGTTACGTCGAGGGGCTCAAGGACGGGCGCTCCTTCCTCCTCGCCGCCGACCGCGCCGCCCGCCAGGGAGTGCCGGTCGTCGCGGTGAAGGTCGGGCGGACCGAGACCGGGGCGCGGATGGCCGCCTCGCACACCGGCAAGCTCACCGGCGCGGACCAGGTCGTCGACGCGGCGATGCGGCAGTTCGGGGTCATCCGGGTCGACGGGCTCGACGAACTCCAGGACACCGCGGCCCTGTTGGCCCGGGCCCGCAAGCCGGTCGCCGACGGAGTCGTCGTCTACTCGATCTCCGGCGGCACCGGCGCCCACTTCTCCGACCTCGCCACGGCCGCCGGGCTGCGTCTGCCGACCCTCCCGCAGGCCAAGCAGGACGAGCTGCACCAGTGGATACCTCCGTATCTGAACGTCGCCAACCCGGTCGACAACGGCGGGCATCCGGTGGGCGACTGGCGCGGGCGGAAGATCATCGACGCGATCCTCGCCGATCCGTCCGTCGGGGTGCTGATATGTCCCATCACGGGCCCCTTCCCGCCGATGAGCGACAAGCTCGCGCAGGACCTGGTCGACGCGGCCGAGGCCACCGACAAGCTGGTGTGCGTGGTGTGGGGTTCGCCGGTCGGGACCGAGGCCGCCTACCGCGAGACCCTGCTCGGATCCTCGCGCGTAGCCACCTTCCGTACGTTCTCCAACTGCATCGGGGCCGTGAAGGCCTATCTCGACCACCACCGCTTCACCGCCGGCTACCGCTCCCCCTTCGACGAGGCCCCGCGCACGCCGTCCCCCTCCTTCCGCAAGGCGCAGGCCCTGATGCGGCCGGGCCGGCAGCTGAGCGAGCACGCGGCGAAGCAGCTGCTGCGGGCGTACGGGATCCGGGTGCCGCGCGAGCAGCTGGTGACGAGCGCCGCGGCGGCCGTCCGGGCCGCCGGGCTCGTGGGCTACCCGGTGGTGATGAAGGCGTCCGGCGCGCAGCTGGCGCACAAGACGGAGCTGGGCCTGGTGAAGGTCGGGCTGACCTCGGCCAGCCAGGTCCGGGACGCGTACCGCGAGCTCACCGACATCGCGCGCTACGAGGGCGTCGACCTCGACGGGATCCTGGTCTGCCAGATGGTCGGGCGCGGGGTCGAGATGGTGGTGGGCGTGACGCGCGACCCGCTCTTCGGGCCGACGGTCACGGTGGGCCTGGGCGGCGTGCTGGTCGAGGTCCTGAACGACGCGGCGGTGCGCGTGCCGCCCTTCGGCGAGGACCAGGCGAGGGAGATGCTCGGCGAACTGCGCGGGCAGGCGCTGCTGAAGGGCGTACGGGGTGCTCCGCCGGCGGACGTGGACGCGCTGGTGGAGGTCGTGCTGCGGGTGCAGCGGATGGCCCTGGAACTGGACGACGACCTCGCCGAACTGGACATCAACCCGCTGATGGTGCTGCCACGGGGGCAGGGCGCGGTGGCGCTCGACGCGCTCGCGGTCTGCCGATAGGAGCCCTGGTGGAAGACCTGCTGCACTCCGTCGAGAACGGCGTCTCGTGGATCACGCTCAACCGGCCCGAGGCGATGAACGCGGTCACCTGGGACCAGCGCGAGCGGATCATCGCGCTGCTCGGGGATGCCTCGGCCGACCCGGACGTACGGGCGGTGGTGCTGACGGCGACCGGACGGGGCTTCTGCGCGGGGGCGGACCTGCGGGGCGCCCCGTCGTCGGGCGCGAGCGGGACGGGGGTCCCCCCGGCCGGCGGCGCGGGGCGGATCGCCGGGGACGTGGCGCGGACCATCCGGCTCGGGGCGCAGCGCCTCATCGGGGCCGTACTGGACTGCGAGAAGCCGGTGATCGCGGCGGTGAACGGCACGGCGGCCGGGATCGGCGCCCATCTGGCGTTCGCCTGCGACCTCGTGCTCGCGGCGGAGCCGGCGAAGTTCATCGAGGTGTTCGTACGGCGCGGCCTGGTGCCGGACGGGGGCGGGGCGTATCTGCTGCCCCGGCTGATCGGCCCGCAGCGCGCGAAGGAGCTGATGTTCTTCGGCGACGCGGTGACGGCTCACGACGCCCGGGAGCTGGGCCTGGTGAACCGGGTGGTCCCGGCGGAGGAACTGGAGAAGACCGCACGGGAGTGGGCCGAGCGGCTGGCCCAGGGCCCGACGCGGGCGCTGGCGCTCACCAAGCAGCTGGTGAACGCCTCGCTGGAGGCGGACCGTACCGCCGCCTTCGCGGCGGAGGCGGCGGCGCAGGAGATCAACATGACGACGCGGGACGCGAACGAGGGCGTGGCGAGCTTCGTGGAGCGCCGGACGCCCCGGTACGAGGGGCGTTGAGCCGTGACCGGCGGGCCGTGCCGCTCGCCGGGACCACGGAGCCGTAACCGGCGAGCGGGCACGACGGGCAGGCACGAGGGACAGGCACGGCAGGCACGGCCCGGACCGGGACCCTGGCCGCGAGGTGTCAGGGCGCACGGGTTCCCATCTGACGGTACGTCAGGTTCAATGGGAGATGTGATGGGACATGCTGGGATGGCGGCCACCGCCGTCCGATACCTCAGATCGGCCGGATCACCGACGGCCGTCGAACCGCATCCACGGCCGCTGCTGCGTGCGGTAGGGGACGACGAGCGGCTGCCCGTCGACCCGGCCGAGTTCCGGCGCGTCCTCGGACACTTCGCGAGCGGGGTCACCGTCGTGACGGCCCTCGATCCCGGCGGTCCGACCGGCTTCGCCTGCCAGTCCTTCGCCTCGCTCTCCCTGGACCCGCCCCTGGTGGCCTTCATGGTCGCCCGTACGTCGACGACCTGGCCCCGGCTCGCCCGGGCCGGTGTCTTCTGCGTCAACGTCCTGGGCGCGGACCAGCGGGACCTGTGCCTCGGGTTCGCGAAGAGCGGCGCGGACAAGTTCGCGGGGGTGTCGTACGACGCCGCCCCGGCGACCGGTTCGCCCCGCCTGACCGGCGCCCCGGCGTGGATCGACTGCACGATCGCCCAGGTCCACACGGGCGGCGACCACCTGATCGTGGTGGGCCGGGTGGAGGCCCTCGGCACCCCGGCCGAGGACGACGGCGAACCGCTGCTCTTCCACCGGGGCCGGTTCGGGCGCTTCGGCGGCTGAGAGACGCCCCCGGGGCGTCAGGCCGTCGTCACCGGCGGGTTCACGGACGAATCCCGGCGGCGGATCACCAGGGCCATCAGCGCAGCAGCCGCGCACAGGGCGCCCGAGGCGTACCAGACCACGTCGTACGAGCCGAAGACGTCCCGCGCCGCGCCGCCCGCGAAGGCGACCACCGCCGCGCCCACCTGGTGGGAGGCGAGGACCCAGCCGAAGACGATCGCGCTGTCCTCGCCGTAGTGCTCGCGGCACAGGGCGATCGTCGGCGGGACCGTGGCCACCCAGTCCAGACCGTAGAAGACGATGAAGAAGACCATCGGCGGGTGCACGGACGGTGCCAGGAGCATCGGCAGGAAGAGCAGCGAGATCCCGCGCAGCGCGTAGTACACGGCGAGCAGGCGCCGCGCCTCGAAGCGGTCGGTGAACCAGCCGGAGGCGATCGTGCCGACGACGTCGAAGACCCCGATGACGGCGAGCAGCGAGGCCGCCGCGGTGATGGGCATCCCGTGGTCGTGGGCGGCGGGCACGAAGTGGGTCCTGACCAGTCCGTTCGTCGAGGCGCCGCAGATGGCGAAGGTGCCGGCCAGGAGCCAGAACGGGCCGGTCCCGGCCGCCTTGAGGAGGACGTTCACGGCCCGGCGGGCCGCACCGGTGACCGGGGCGGGCTTGGGCGCGAACGTGCCGCCGTACGGTGCGAGACCCACGTCCGCCGGGTGGTCGCGCAGCAGCAGCCAGACGAAGGGGACGATCACGAGGGCGGAGAGGGCGACGGTCACCGAGCCCGGGCGCCAGCCGTGGTTCTCGACAAGCCAGGACAGCAGCGGCAGGAAGACCAGCTGGCCCGAGGCGCCGGCCGCCGTGAGGATGCCGGTGACGAGACCGCGCCGGGCGACGAACCACCGGTTCGTGACCGTCGCCGCGAACGCCAGCGCCATCGTGCCGCTGCCGAGGCCGACGAGGATTCCCCAGTACAGGACGAGCTGCCAGGACGCCGTCATCCAGACGGTCAGCAGGGACCCGAGCGCGATCACGCTGAGCGCGACGGCGACGACCCGGCGGATGCCGAATCGGTCCATCAGGGCCGCGGCGAACGGCGCCGTGAGGCCGTAGAGCGCGAGGTTCACCGACACCGCGAAGCCGATCGTGCCGCGCGACCAGTCGAACTCGCCGTGCAGCGGCTCGATCAGCAGGCCGGGCAGCGAGGCGAAGCCGGCGGCGCCGATGATCGTGACGAAGGTGACCGCCGCGACGAACCAGGCACGGTGGACACGGGGGGTACGAGTGGAGCGCCTGCCGACGGGTGCGGGGGACTCGGTTGTCTGGGTCACGTCACACAGCTTCGTGACCAGGGGTCACGCCCACCACTGGCCCGGATGACAGCTTTCACAAGGATCGGGCCATGCCCCGCTCCGAGCCCGCTTCCGGAAGCTACGCCCGCGGCAGCGTCCTGATCGGCCGCACCACCAGCAGCGCCACCACGACCAGCACCGCGATCCCGGCCCCCGCCAGCAGAACCTCCTCCGTGCCGACGGCCTCCGCCACCGGGCCCGCCAGCGCCCGGCCCGCCGCCATCATCAGGAGCGAGCCGGCCACCTCGTACGCGTGCATCCGGTTCAGCGCGTCCTGCGGCACATGCGTCTGCACCGACGTCGACCACATCACCAGCCAGAACGCGAACGCCGCCCCGCCCAGGAACTGCCCCGCCCCGAGCAGCGCGACGGGCGCTCCCGAGCCGAGCAGGACGAGGTTCACCGGGAGGCCGAGCAGGGCGACCGCGCCGGCCGCGAGCGGACGGCGGGGCCGCAGCCGCAGGGCGAGGAGCCCGCCGGCCGCGTTGCCCGCGCCGGCGACGGCCATCAGCACGCCGTACGTGGCCGAGCCGTGGTCCCCGGTCACCAGGGTCGCGGTCAGCGGCACCATCGGCCCCGCGACCGTGAATCCGTACACCGTCCAGATCGCGATCACACCCCACAGCCAGGTCCTGGCCGTGAACTCCCGCCAGCCGACGACCATCTCGGCCCGCAGCGAGCCGCGCCGCACCGAGTCGAACGGAGCCGCGGGGAGCCGCATCAGGGTGAGGCAGACCGCGCTGACGGCGAACGTCGCGCCGTTGAGGCCGAAGGCGGCGCCCGCGCCTCCGGTGAGGGCGACGAGGACTCCGGCGGCGGCCGGACCCGCCATCGTCATCAGCGACTCGACGACCCGCAGGACGGCGTTGGCACGCTGCACGTCGGGGGCGATGCGCGGGATCGTGGAGGCGACGCCCGGCTGGAAGAGCGCGGCGCCGATGCCGCTGACGGCACTCAGCGCGTACACCGCCCAGAGGGGCGGGCTGCCGACGCTGAACGAGACGGCGAGGACGGCCGCGCCGGGGAGCCGCACCAGATCGGCGAGGATCATCATCCGGCGGGCGGTGAACCGGTCCGCGAGGACCCCGCCGACGACGACGAACAGGGCGAAGGGGCCGATCCAGGCACCCAGCGCGTAGCCGACGGAGGAGCCGGGGTGCCCGGCGCCGAGCAGACCGGCGGCGAGGGCGACGGGCACCATGCCCTCGCCGAACACCGCGGCGGCCCTGGCCACGAAGAAGAGCCGGAAGTTACGGTTCCAGAGGGCCGGAGCACCGACGGGTCCGGGAATGCGCTCCCGGCCCGCGGACTTGTACGAGTACCGCTCCGCTCGTCCGTCCGTCGGCTCGTCCGCTCGTCTGTCCGCCTGCTCGTCCGTCGTCACGGATCCGACTTCTAGCAGCAAGTGGTCTGGACCACAAAGGGATTTTCTCGTGCCGCACCGCATCGCCGTCCTCGCCCTGCCCGGCCTCCTCCCCTTCGAGCTGGGCATTCCCCACCGGATCTTCGGCCGCGCCAAGGACGCCGAGGGCCGGCCGCTGTACGAGATCGTGACCTGCGCGCCGGTCCCCGGTCCGGTCCAGACGGACGCCGACTTCGCCGTGCATGTGGAGCACGGCCCGGAGGCGCTCGCGACGGCGGACACCGTCGTCGTCCCCGCCTCGTACGAACTCGGTCCCGTCTACGACGAGGGCAGGCTGACCGACGAGCTGGCGGCCGCCCTCGCGCACATCCGGCCCGGGACCCGGCTGGTGTCCATCTGCACCGGCGGGTACGTGCTCGCCGCCGCCGGCTACCTCGACGGGCGGCCGGCCACCACGCACTGGGCCTCGGCCGAGCACTTCCAGCGGCTGTTCCCGAAGGTACGGGTCGACGCGGACGTGCTGTTCGTCGACGACGGGGACGTGCTGACCTCGGCGGGCGTGGCCGCCGGGCTCGACCTGTGCCTGCACATCGTGCGCCGCGACCACGGGAGCGCCGTCGCCAACGAGGTGGCCCGCAGGACCGTCGTACCGCCGCACCGGGACGGCGGGCAGGCCCAGTACATCGCCCGCCCGCTCCCGGAGGCGGGGACGGCGACCACGACGTCGGCGCGCGCGTGGGCGCTGGCCCATCTGCACGAGCCGATCCAGCTGCGGGACCTGGCGGTACGGGAGTCGATGAGCGTACGGACGTTCACGCGCCGCTTCCGTGAGGAGGTCGGCATCAGCCCCGGCCAGTGGCTGACCCAGCAGCGGGTGGAGCGCGCCCGCCACCTCCTGGAGTCCACCGACCTGCCGGTCGACCAGGTGGCGAGGGACGCCGGCTTCGGCACGCCCCAGTCGCTGCGGTCACACCTCCAGGCGGCGATCGGCGTGACCCCGACGACGTACCGGCGCACGTTCCGCGCCGGCGCGGTGGGCTGAGGGTTCGCGGCCCCGGGCGGGGCTAGAAGGTGAGCACCCCCCGTGCGACGCGCCCCTGTTCGGCGTCCTCGGCGGCCTTGGCGAAGTCCTCCACCGGATAGGTCTCGGTGACGAGTTCGTCGAGGAGGAGCCGGCCCTGCCGGTACAGCTCGGCGTAGAGCGCGATGTCCTTCTGCGGGCGGGAGGAGCCGTAGCGGCAGCCGAGGATCGACTTGTCCAGGAACATCGCGGCCGGCAGGAAGCTCGCCTCGGCGGTGGGCGCGGTCATGCCGAGGAGGATGGCCTGGCCATGCCGGTCGAGGAGGTCGATCGCGGTGCGGACGAGGCCGGTGTGGCCGACGCATTCGAAGACGTGGTCGGCGCCGGTGGGAAGGACCTCCCGTACGCCGTCGGTCGAGGTCAGGAAGTGGGTGGCGCCGAAGAGCAGGGCGGTCCGCTCCTTGGCCGGGTTGGTGTCGACGGCGACGATCGTCGTCGCGCCGGCGATCCGGGCGCCCTGGAGGACGTTGAGGCCGATGCCGCCGGCGCCGATGACGACGACGGTCTCGCCGCGGTCGACCCCGGCGCGGTTGAGCACGGCTCCGACGCCGGTGAGGACTCCGCAGCCCATCAGGGCGGCGGAGGTGAGCGGGATGTCCTCGGGGATCTTCACGGCCTGGACGGCCTTGACGACGGTCCGCTCGGCGAAGGAGGAGTTGGAGGCGAACTGGAAGAGGGGGGTGCCGCCGAGGGAGAAGGGCTGCTTGGGCATCCCGATGGCCTTGCGGCACATGGTGGGCCGACCACGGTCGCAGTCGGCACAGGCGCCGCAGTTGGCGAGCGTGGAGAGCGCGACGTGGTCGCCTTCGGCGACATGGGTGACACCCGGACCCACCGCCTCGACGACGCCTGCGCCTTCGTGGCCGAGGACGACGGGGGCGGGGAAGGGGATCGTCCCGTCGATGACGGACAGATCACTGTGGCAGAGGCCGGCGGCGCGGACGCCGACGAGGACCTCACCGGGCCCGGGATCCCGAACCACCAGGTCGTCGACGACCTGGACGTGCTTGCCGTCGAAAACGACACCGCGCATGTGCGTACTCCTTCGTCGGTCGAGTTGTGGGCGTACGTCCCGCGGGGGCGGCGCCCCCGCTCCCGGCTAGCCGTTCGGTCGGGCGCCCTGCGACGCCGCTCTCGCCATCTCCTCCAGCCGCTCCAGCATCGGCATCGGGTCCACCCCCACCGTCCCCGGCAGGAAGTCCGCGATGCGTTCCGGCGTCCACGCGCCGCCCTCGGAGTACCCCGCCCGCAGCTCCCTCGGCTGCGCCCAGACCGCGATCTTGGGGCCCGCGATCGTGTACACCTGGCCCGTGATCTTCTCCGCCCGCGCCCGCTCCGACAGGAGGTAGACCACCAGCGCCGCGACGTCCTCCGGCTCGCCGATCTCCTTCAGCTCCATCGGGACGTTCGCCGACATCCGCGTCCGCGCCACCGGCGCCACCGCGTTCGCCGTCACCCCGTACTTGTGCAGGCCCAGCGCCGCCGACCGCACCAGCGAGATGATCCCGCCCTTCGCCGCCGAGTAGTTCGCCTGCGCCACGGACCCCTGGTGGTTGCCGCTCGTGAAGCCGATCAGCGTCCCGCCACCCTGCTTCCGCATCACCGCCGAAGCCGCCCGGAACACCGTGAACGTCCCCTTCAGATGCGTCGCGACGACCGGGTCCCACTCCTCCTCGGACATGTTGAAGAGCATCCGCTCGCGCAGGATCCCCGCCACGCACACGACCCCGTCGATCCGGCCGTACTCCGCGAGCGCCACGTCCACGATCCGCTGGCCGCCCGCCATCGTCGAGATGTCGTCCGCGACGGCGACCGCCGACCCCCCCGCCGCCTCGATCTCCTTCACCACCGACAGCGCGACCTCCGACGTCGGCTCTCCGCCCTCGATGGAGACGCCGTAGTCGTTGACGACGACCTTCGCCCCCTCCGCCGCGCACGCGAGGGCGACCGCGCGGCCGATCCCCCGCCCCGCGCCCGTCACGGCGACGACCTTGCCTGCCAAGAAGTTCCCCACGCCCGGCCCCTTCCCGCAATTTCTGACGGTCCGTTAGATTCGTTCGTCGACAGGATTCTACGGTCCGTCAGATGCAGGAAAACAAGACCCTGGAGGCCCCGATGTCAGTTCCCTCGCAGCTGCCCGTCGAATTCCACGACATCGCCAAGCGCGTCAACAACTGGGGGCGTTGGGGCCGAGACGACGAAGTGGGGACCCTCAACCTGATCACCGACGACGTCGTACGGGACGCCGTCGCGACCGTCCGCTCCGGCCATCGCGTCCCCCTCGCCCTCGACCTCCGCCAGGACGGCGTCCAGACCGGCATGATCCCGGGCCGGGTCAACCCCCTCCACGTGATGGTCCAGGTCAACCAGGAGCTCTTCGGCCCCGGCACGGTCGCCACCAGCGACGACGCCGTGACCCTCGGCCTCCAGGCCGCCACCCACTGGGACGCCCTCACCCACGTCTCGCACTCCGGCAAGATCTACAACGGCCGCCCCGCCGCCACGATCACCCCGCACGGGCGCTCCGAGTTCAGCGGCATCCACACCGCCCGCCACATCGTCAGCCGCGGCGTCCTGCTCGACGTGGCCGCCGCCAAGGGCCTGGACCGGCTGCCCGGCGACCACGCCGTCACCCCCGAAGACCTCGACGAGGCCGCGGAATTCGGCCGCGTCACCGTCCGGGCCGGCGACATCGTCCTCGTGCGGACCGGGCAGATGCGGCAGTACCTGGCCGGGGACAAGCACGGCTACGCCTTCCCCTCCCCCGGTCTCTCCATCCGTACGCCCGAGTGGTTCCACGCCCGCGATGTCGCCGCCGTCGCCAACGACACGCTCACCTTCGAGATCTTCCCGCCCGAGATCGAGAACCTCTGGCTGCCCGTCCACGCCCTCGACCTCGTCGAGATGGGGATGCTCCAGGGGCAGAACTGGAATCTGGAAAGTCTGTCCACAGCCTGTGCACAGAGGGAGCAGTACGCGTTCCTGCTCTCCGCGATGCCCGAGCCCTTCGTGGGCGGTACGGGCACACCGGTGGCCCCGGTGGCGATTCTCTGAATCGAGGGATCGAGGGACCGAAGACGTTGTACGCGGGTGGCGGCGCACTCGCGCGCGCCCCGAGCACGGCACGGCCGCCGCCACCCTGGACACGACCCGCACTCGCCGAGGGCACCTTGGCGCGCCCTCGTCGTCCCCTCACGTCGAATCGCTCACCCCAGAGTGAACAAAACGCCACGAACCGTCAACAGTGCACCGAGGCCGTCGGGGTGGTGACCGCCGACTCCGAAGGCGCCTTCGGCGCCCCTCGGTCCACCTCGCACCAGATGCTCTTGCCGACGCCCTCGCGCTGCCAGCCCCATCTGTCGGCCAGGCCGTCCACCAGCTCCAGGCCGCGCCCGTTGGTGTCCTCGCCCTGAGCGTGGCGCGGCGCAGGCGGCCGGTCGCTCGTGTCGGCGACCTCCACCCGGACCGTCCCGGCCTCCGGACAGCCTCCGCCGAACAGCATCCTCAGCACGGCCGGACAGCCCGTGTGCACCACGGCGTTGGTCACGAGTTCGGAGATGAGCAGCACCAGCGTCTCGGCCAGCGGCTCGTCATCCCCTATGCCCGATCCGGCGAGCCTCGAGCGCGCCCATCGCCGGGCACGCCCCACCTCCGCCGGGTCCGGCCCGACCTCCAACTGAACCTGAAGCACCTGCACCGCTCACACCATCCGAACCGGCGGACACATCGCCTCGCGCCTCACAGCCATCGACGTCCTCACGGACCGTGATTCCCTTGTGAGACAGCATGGTTGACGTACAGTCACCGCAACAAGCGCTTCGGGCATATTCCAGCGCGAAGGAGTACGCATGGTCCATACTGTGCGACGCACGCTGCGGGGAGTCGAACAGGAGGGCGCCCAGCGCCTCCACGGGGTACGAACGGCGGGCATCGCCCGATCCGGAGCCGCCACATCGGCGACACCGGGACGATCCGGGCCCACAAGCACTCGCATCCCACGGAGCGTACCGGAGCGGGGCCCCGACTCCGGGCCGTGACGGACCGGCCGAAGGACACAACCCGATATCGACGCTCCGTGAGCGTCCGCCTACAGGGCGGCCGCCTCCGCCTCCTCCGCCTGCGCCTTCGACGGACCGCGACGCGACCTCACCCAGGCCCGCTTCAGATGCAGATGCACATCGGCCTCCCAGGTGAACCCCATGCCGCCGTGCACCTGCAGACAGTCCCGCGCACCGTCGACCGCCGCCTCGTCGGCGAGCAGCTTCGCCCCGGCGATCTCGACGGGGTCGCCGGTGACGGCGGCCGCGTAGACGGCGGCCCGGGCGACCTCGGTCCGCACGAGCATCCGCGCGCACAGATGCTTGACGGCCTGGAAGGCCCCGATGGCCTGCCCGAACTGCTCCCGGGTACGGGCGTACGAGACGGCCGTCTCGGTGGTGCGTGCGGCACTCCCGAGTTGCTCGGCGGCGGTGAGCAACGCCGCGACCCCCGTCGCGGGCATCGCGACCACGGGCGCCGGCAACCGGTGCAAGGGCGTCAGCGGATCCACCGACCGGACGGCCACGGCCCCGGCGATGTCGCCCAGGACCACGTCCGCCTCGTCGAGCCACTCGACCAGCCCGCCGTCGGCGGCGGTGACGACGACGTCCCCCTCCGCAGCACCCTCGACCACCCCCGCCGCCATGTGCGTGGCCACCAACGGCCCCGGCAGCAACGCCCTTCCCGCCTCCTCGAAGACGAGCACCGCCTCCGGCAGCCCCAGCCCCACGCCCCCGTCCCCCTCCGGCACCCGCAGCGCGAAGAACCCGGCGGCCCCGAGCTCCCGCCACAGGCCGCGGTCGAGCGTGCCGCGCTCGACGGAGGCCCGCAGCGCGTCCCGGTCGAAGCGCCCGGCCAGCAGCTCCCGTACCCCCGCCTTCAGCGCCTTCTGGTCGTCCGTCAGCCGGAAGTCCACGACACCACCCCTCACCGCCCCTTCGGCAGGCCGAGTATCCGCTCGGCGACGATGTTCGCCTGGATCTGACTGGTCCCGGCGGCGATCGTGTACGAGAGCGAGGACAGCCGGTCCAGGTTCCACTCGCGCCCGAGGTCGAGCGCGTCAGGGCCGAGGACGGCGGCCGCCGTGTCGTACAGCTCCTGCCGCGCGTGCGAGTAACGGAGCTTGAAGACCGAGCCGCCGATCCCCGGCACCCCGCCCGACGCCTCCGCCTCGCTGACGTTCCACTGGGTGAGCCGCCACAACGCCCGGAACTCGGCGCTCAGCCGGCCGAGCCCGCGCCGGATCACCGGGTCGTCCCAGGTGCCGTTCTCCCGCGCCGCCTCCGCGAGTTCGGCGAGCACACGCCGGCACGCGACGACCTCGCCGACGAAGGCCGTTCCGCGCTCGAAGGAGAGCGTCACCATCGTCACGCGCCAGCCGTCGTTCTCCTCGCCGACCCGGTTGGCGACCGGCACCCGGACCTCGTCGAGGAACATCTCGGCGAACTCCGTCGACCCTGCGAGGGTCCGCAGCGGCCGGACGGTGATCCCCGGCGCGTCCATGGGCATGGCGAGCCAGCTGATCCCCCGGTGCTTCGAGGCCGCGCCCGGGTCCGTCCGTACGAGCAGCTCGCACCAGTCGGCGACCTCGGCGTGCGAGGTCCAGATCTTGGAGCCGGTGACGACGTACGCGTCCCCGTCCCGCACCGCTCTCGTCCGCAGCGAGGCCAGGTCGGAGCCGGCGTCCGGCTCGCTGAAGCCCTGGCACCACACCTCGTCGCCGCGCAGCACCGGCGGCAGCCACCGCTCCCGTTGTTCGGGCGTGCCTTCGGCGGCGATCGTCGGCCCGGCGTGCAGGAGTCCGACGAAGTTGGCGCCGACGTAGGGCGCTCCGGCCCGCTCGGTCTCCTCCAGGAAGATCAGCCGCTGGGTCGGGGAGGCGTCCCAGTGGACGTCCGCGTATCCGGCGTCGTGCAGCGCACGCTGCCAGCCGCAGTCGTAGGCGCGCCGCCCCGGCCAGTCGAGTGGGTCGGGCTTCGGCGGCAGCGCGGGGAGCGCCGTGGCCAGCCACTCCCGCAGCCGCGCCCGGAACTCCTCCTCCTTCTCGTCGTACGCGAGGTCCATCAGACGATGCCCAGGTCCAGCATGCGGATGGCGTTGCCGCGCATGAGCTTGTAGACCGTCTCGTCGTCGAGTCCCTTGACGTGGTCGAGGGCGACTTCCTTGGTGTGCGGGAAGGTGGAGTCGACGTGCGGGTAGTCGGTCTCGAAGGTGGCGTTGTCCCGGCCGACGACGTCGAGCGAGGCGATGCCGTGCTTGTCGCGGAAGAAGCAGCAGAAGATCTGCCGGTAGTAGTACGTCGACGGGGGCTCGGGGATGAGGTCCCGCACCCCGCCCCAGGCACGGTGCTCCTCCCACACGTCGTCCGCGCGTTCCAGGGCGTACGGGATCCAGCCCATCTGGCCCTCGCTGTACGCCAGCTTCAGCCTGGGGAACTTGACCAGGACGCCGCTGAAGAGGAAGTCCATCATCGAGGCCATCGCGTTGTTGAAGCTGAGCGAGGCCTGGACGGCGGGCGGGGCGTCGGGCGAGGCGGCGGGCATCTGGCTGCTGGAGCCGATGTGCATGTTGACGACCGTGCCGGTCTCCTGGCAGACCGCGAAGAACGGGTCCCAGTAGCCGGAGTGGATCGACGGGAGCCCCAGATGGGTCGGGATCTCCGAGAAGGTCACGGCCTTGACGCCGCGGGCGGCGTTGCGGCGGATCTCGGCGACGGCTAGACGGATGTCCCAGAGCGGGATGATGCAGAGCGGGATGAGCCGGCCGCCGCTGTCGCCGCACCACTCCTCGACCATCCAGTCGTTGTAGGCGCGGACGCAGGCGAGGGCGACCTCCTTGTCCTTGGCCTCGGCGAAGGTCTGGCCGCAGAAGCGCGGGAAGGTGGGGAAGCAGAGGGACGCCTCGACGTGGTTGAGGTCCATGTCCTTGAGCCGCTCGACGGGGTCCCAGCAGCCGCGCCGCATCTCCTCGCGGGTGATGCCCTCCAGGGTCATCTCGTCGCGGTCGAAGCCGACGGCGGCGATGTTGCGCTTGTACGGGAACTTGAGGTCCTCGTAGATCCACCAGTCGGTCGGCGGCCCGTCCGGGTCCATCGTGATCTGGTACTTCCCGCCGACATAGGCGAGCTCCCCGATCCCGGCGGTAAACGGCTGGGGCCCCCGGTCGCGGTACTTGGCCGGGAGCCAGGTCTCGAAGAGGTGGGCCGGCTCGATCACATGGTCGTCGACGCTGATGATCCGCGGAAGTTCCGTCATGAGACCCTCTCCCATTCCCGCATTTCTGATGACCCGTCAGATACCGATCGGTCTCAGGCTAGCCCCCGACCCCTGGACCGACAAGCAGCGGGCCTCTACGCTCTCCAGGCAATCTGACTGGCCGTCAGTTGTGGACGGAGAGGGGATCGTCGTGACCGACACCGCACACACCCTGGGCACCTCCCGCACCCTCTGGGAGCTCGTCGAGCGGCGGGCCGCCCTCACGCCCGGGCGGCCCGTCCTCCTCCAGGGGGACCGGAGTCTCACCTTCGGGGAGCTGCGCGAGCGCGCCGAGCGGTGTGCCGCCGGGCTGTACG